>CAZLTB010000004.1:0-40811 GCA_964562505.1 uncultured Candidatus Saccharibacteria bacterium | reverse complement strand
TAACGCACTCAAAAAAGACTCAATCAGCCACTCCTATCTGCTGACAGGACCACGAGGATGCGGCAAGACCAGTATTGCGCGTATACTTGCACACGAAGTTAATGACTTGACCTATTCGGATGAAACGACACATTTAGACATTATAGAAATTGATGCTGCCAGTAATAGGCGAATTGATGAAATTCGTGAGTTAAGAGAAAAAGTTCATACTGCCCCAACCAGCGCCAAATACAAGGTCTACATAATTGATGAAGTACATATGCTGACGCGCGAAGCTTTTAATGCACTGCTTAAAACACTTGAAGAGCCACCAGACCATGCAATATTCATCCTAGCTACGACTGAAGCTCATAAGGTTCCTGAGACTATTACCAGCCGCACGCAGCGTTTTACTTTCAGGCCAATTGATAATAAAAAAATCGTCGAACACCTTCGCTATATTGCTGACAAAGAAGGTATTAGAATAGCCGATGACGCCCTGGATCTCATTGCTGAGCATAGCGGGGGTAGTTTCCGCGATAGCATTTCTTTGCTCGACCAAGTCGGCCACTCAGGCCAAGTAAATTTGACTGATGTTCAGACAGTTTTGGGCATTGCGCCCGAAATAGCCATCACAGAAATACTAGATTACACCCAAAGTGGGCAAACGACAGAGTTGGTTCGTCTTTTATCAACACTCAGCCAGCAAGGCTATCAGGGACCTCAACTTGCCCGTCAACTTAGTGAGAAACTACGCTTTCTCTTAATAGACAGAACAGCTAATTGGAGTGGTAATGATATAACCGATCTATTGCAGCAGTTGTTGAACGTACCGGCCTCACATGACCCAAGTGCATTACTCGAGCTGATATTATTACAATCAGCTTTGCGTCACGAAACGGTTCAAAAGCCTGAACCAAAGGTCTCTAAGCCTGATTCAGATAAATACGTGGCTCCAAGTCCATCAGAGCCCACGCATTCCCAGAGCCCGAAAAAATCCATTAAACCAATTACGACTAAAAAAGGCCGAGAGACTTTGAACGAGACCGCATGGCAGGAGGTATTGTTGGCACTAAAGGGTAAGCACAACACACTTTATGGAATTGTTCGTATGGCAGAACCAGAATTTGAGGGTCGTGAGCTAGTTCTTCATTTTGCCTTCCCATTTCACAAAAAGCGCTTGGATGATGATAAGCACCGCCAGCTACTAAGCGAGATCATCGAGCAGCAAACTGGCGTAGCCCCAACAATTACTACAACTCTAGATAAAACAGTTCGATCTACCCCGCAGGAGGAGCCAGAAAGTGCGGATGTTAACGGGAAATCACTGGATGCCATAAGCAATATTTTTGGATCAGGCGAAGTGTTAGAATGACAGTACTTACAAGGAGCAAAATAGAGGTGGATGAATCAAAGGCAAAAGTACCACCCCAGAATACTGAGGCTGAAGCAAGTCTGCTTGGTGCCTTGCTTATAGATGCAGACGCTATCGTCAAAGTTGCCGATAGAATCGAAGCCGATGACTTTTACGATGAACGACACAGTCGCATTTATGAAGCTATAGTCCAGCTCTACGAGAAACATAGCCCTGTCGATGTCTTAACCCTTGCAGACAGGCTAAAAGAAGCCGGTTACCTGGATACGATAGGCGGGCCAGCCTATCTGACTGAGCTGACTAATTTTGTACCGACAGCGGCACATGTGGATCAATATGCCAACATTGTAGAGCAAAAGGCCCTTAGACGACGACTTATCAAAGCTTCGCAGGATATTGTTGGACTTGGATATAACGAAGAGCAAGGTCTCCAACAACTAATTGAAGAGGCTGAAAGTCGTTTATTCGAAGTCAGCCAGCGACATATCAAACAAGACATAACCAGCATGGAAGCAATTCTGGCCGAGAGTTTTGATAGGCTAGATGAGTTACATAAAGATAAAGGCAAGATCAGGGGCGTGCCAACTGGCTTCAAAGATCTTGATAACGTATTAGCTGGCTTGCAGCGCTCTGATCTTTTTATTTTAGCCGCCCGCACGTCAATGGGTAAGACCGCGCTGGCGCTAAATATTGCTCACAGTGTTGCTCTTAAATCAGAACTGCCGGTGCTGATTTTCAGTCTTGAGATGAGTAAAGAGCAGCTGGTGGATCGTATGCTGGCAATGGAATCGGGGGTTGACGCCTGGGCACTAAGGACCGGTAACTTGACAGATACTGATTTTGAAAAACTGGGCCAAGCTATGGGCTCATTGTCTGAAGCTCAGATATTTATTGATGATACGCCCGGTATAACAGTCAGTGACTTAAGAACCAAAGCCAGACGTGAAGCTCATACTAGGCCGATCGGTCTAATAATCGTCGACTATTTGCAGCTAATGAGTGGGGGAACTCGCTATACCAGTGAAGGCAACCGAGTACAAGAAATCTCAGAAATCTCCAGGGGGCTCAAGGGTATTGCTCGTGAGTTGAATGTGCCCCTAATGGCTCTGTCGCAATTGAGCCGTTCAGTTGAGAGCCGCAGCCCGCAAATACCTCAGCTGGCAGACCTAAGAGAGTCAGGATCAATCGAACAAGACGCAGACGTGGTTGCATTTATCTATCGGGAAGAATACTACAACCCAGAGACAGACCGTAAAAATATTACGGACATATTTATCAAAAAACATCGTAATGGTCCGACCGGTGGCGTTGAACTATACTTCGAAAAAGAGAAGCAACGCTTCAGAAGCCTGGATACGAAACACAATACTCCTTTTGATACCTAGTTTACTCAGGTAAATTTTAAGCTTACCAGTAAAACCGATGCTATACTTACTATTAATATATGAAGGTACGCAAGTCGTGGGGCTCTATAACATCCTTCGTCTCTAATTATTGGGGCCTAATTTTATCTACGTTAGCATATACATCTATTGCCTTAGGGCTTTTCTTCTACAAACTTGCAACCATTGTACCGGCCTTTAGTACTGACGAAATTAGTAGACGTAATCAGGTCGCTTCATTACACGCTATTAAAACAGATCCGTTTTATGCTCCACACAGTTTGCCACAATTTGTGCTTCAACACTTTCATCACAAAGGACCACTGGCTATGCGTAGCATAAGTGCTATTGTAAGCATAATAATTGTTGTTTGTTTTTATTATGTTCTAACCAAATGGTATACAAGACGAATCGCAATCTTAGGTACTCTATTATTTGTTTCGTCCAGCTGGTTTTTGCACTTAGGTCGTTTGGCCACAATTGACATTATGTATTCCGCTGTCTTCATATTATTCGCAGGTGGTGTATGGCTGGGACAACACAAAACCAAACCAGCTGGTCTGATGCTCTTTGCGCTTATAGCTGTAGGTCTACTTTACGTGCCAGGTATGCTATGGCTAATTGTGCCGCTAGCTATTTGGCAATATAGACGTATCGGCAGTGTTATTAGTTATATGTCCTGGTGGCAGTATTTGTTGATGATTGTGTTCGTACTTGGATTACTGACACCACTTGGTTATGCAATTTATAAGCAGCCATCTTTGTATAAGATGTGGCTGGGCCTACCCGAGCATTGGCCTACACTCAGCCAGGCTGGGAGAAATTTGCTTCATATACCTAGTCAGCTTTTATGGCACGGGCCAAACGATGCCTCCAGATGGCTTGGTCGTCTACCACTGATCGATTGGTTTTGTGCAGTTATGTTTGCGGTCGGAGTATATGCCTATTGGTTCAAGCTTCATCTTGATAGAGCCTGGCTACTTATCTACGTGGCAATCATTGGAACGATCTTAATAACGATCGGCGGACCAGTACTAATGACTTTGTTCATACCATTTATATACTTGGTTATAGCGAGCGGAGTAGCTTTGATGTTACAACAATGGTTTACAGTTTTTCCCAACAATCCATTTGCACGACATTTGGGCACAACATTGCTCGTCCTAGCAGTCTTTGCTAGTTGTTTATACCAAACTACCCATTATTTCATAGCCTGGCCACACACACCCGAGACTAAAGCAGCCTTCACCCAGCACCCCTGAATAATTTGTTACAATATAATTAATCACACTTAAAGGAGTCGTTATGAGTAAGTTTGATCAAGCCAAGATGTTACTTAAAGTTAAGAAGCTTCAAAAAGAATTACAAAAAATGGTCATTGCAGTTGAAAAAGGTGACGGCGCTGTAACCGTCGAGATTACTGGTGAGCAAAAAATCAAGGGCATCCGTATAGATCCCGAATATGTGGATCTTGATGACATAGGCCAATTGGAGCATTGGCTAGAAGATGCCGTCAAAGAAGCTATTGCTGAAAGCCAGAAAGTTGCAGCCGAAAAAATGCAGCCTATGATGGGGGCACTTGGTGACCTTGGACTCTAAAAATAAGTCATAAGTTGTGCAAATATTACCACCCATCCTACAGGATTTAATTGATTCTCTAGGCAATCTGCCTGGCGTCGGGCCGCGCACCGCTGAACGCTATGCTTACTACCTCCTCAGAGCCGACCAAACAGTGGCTAAACACCTCTCTAGTGACCTGAGTAAGGTACATGATGGTGTAGGCTATTGTAAAAAAACATTTGCACTCATTGAAAAAGGTAAGGAATTTAGCGACCTATACACTGATCCCTCGAGGGACAAAAAATTGGTAGCGGTCGTGGCCGAACCATTTGATATTGTCGCTCTCGAGAAAATCGGTCAGTTTAAGGGTACTTATCATGTGCTTGGTGGATTAGTTTCGCCGATCGATAACGTGGGTCCTGAGCAGCTTCATGTCAAGGAGCTAATTAAGCGCATTGATGATGATAAAGTTAGCGAAATCATCTTGGCGACAAACGCCAGCGTGGAGGGTGAGTCAACCGCACTTTATATTCAACAGCAGATAGGTAAGCGCAATGTAAAGGTCACGCGACTTGCGCGGGGATTGCCAGTTGGAGTTGACCTAGAATATGCTGATCAAATCACGCTCGGAAGAGCATTAGAGGGAAGAACAATATTATGAGCAAATATGAGCAAGCAGCCGCCATCAAAGACGCCGTAGATGCAGCTCAGCGAATCGTTATCATCCAGGCCGACAACCCAGATGGCGACAGTCTTGGCAGCGCTTTAGCTTTGGAAGAAATCTTAGGAGAACTTGGAAAACAAACCTACTTATATTGCGGCGTTGATATACCTGACTATCTCAAGCACCTCAAGGGCTGGGACAGGGTGAGTAAGGATATACCCCCGCAGTTTGATCTTTCAATCATCGTAGACACGAGCGCTTTAATTTTGCTTGAGAAGCTAGAAGAGAGCCAATATAAACCTTGGGTAGCCAGCAAACCGGCCATAGTTCTTGATCACCATGCTGGAGTCGTTTGCGACATCCCATACGCAAAATTAGTGCTCAATGATAACAAAGCTGTTGCCACCGGCGAAGTAATTTACAAACTGGCGCAAGAGCAAAAGTGGTCACTAAATTTGCAAGCTAAAACCCATATTGCAAGTTCCATTCTCGCCGACTCACTCGGGCTCACCAGCGAAGGCACTTCGGCCAATACATATCGAATTATGGCCGATCTGATTGATGGCGGTGTTGATCGACCTGCCCTTGAAGAAGCTAGACGTGCTTTTACTAAAATGCCGGAAGTTATTTTTAGATATAAAGCTAAGCTTATTGAACGAACGGAATTACTAGCTGATGGTCGCATTGCTCTGGTCAGCATTCCTCATGATGAACTTATGGAATTCAGCCCCATGTATAATCCCGCACCGCTCATCCAAACCGACATGCTTCAGACTGAAGGTGTATTGGTGGCTATCGTTTTGAAAAATTATAAAGACGGCAAAGTTACAGGCTCAATTCGGAGTAATTCTGGCGGCGCTATAGCTGCTGAGCTGGCCCAGCATTTTGGCGGAGGAGGCCATGTATATGCTGCTGGTTTTAAAGTTGTAGACAATAGATCGCATGACCAAATCAAATCTGAAACGATAACCAGAGCCACAGAATTACTCAATAAGCTTAAAGAAACAAAAGCATGAGACTATATAACACCCTCGCACGAAAGATTGAAGATTTTAAACCACTGCACGAAAAGAATGTGACAGTTTATTCATGTGGACCGACTGTCTATGATCATATTCACATTGGCAATTTAGCAGCGTTTATAGCAGCCGATACATTACACCGAACACTTAGTGCTTCAGGCTACGAGATAAAACATGTAATGAATTTCACAGATGTGGACGATAAGACCATCCGAAGAAGCCATGAACAAGATCCTGACAGCGCCCCCGAAGAAGCTCTGAAAAACCTAACCCGCACATATGAACAAATATTCTTGAATGACATGGCCGCAATCGGCAATGACGTTGAAACAATCAATTGGGTCAGGGCCACTGAGAGCATTGATAAAATGCAATCACTTATCACCAAACTTTACAGAGATGGCTTTGCCTATGTTGCGGATGACGGTGTTTATTTCTCCATCGAAAAGTACAAGGCAAGCGGTAAGACTTATGGACAGCTGCTTAAACTTGACACAAAAAATACCAGCGCTGCACGAATTGATAATGATGAGTACGACAAAGAGTCAGTCCATGACTTTGCGCTATGGAAAATTCGCAAAGATGATGAACCTGCATGGGAATTCGAGCTTGATGGCCATAACTTAATTGGTCGTCCAGGCTGGCACATTGAATGTTCTGCTATGAGCATAGACAGTTTAGGCCAACCGTTTGATATCCATACTGGTGGAGTGGACTTAGTATTTCCTCACCATGAGAATGAAATAGCACAAAGTACGGCAGGAAAAGACGACCCAGTATATGCAAAGTATTTTGTTCATAACGAACACCTGTTAGTTAACGGAAAGAAAATGAGCAAATCGCTCAACAATTTTTATACGCTTGAAGACATAAAAGAACGCGGCTTTGACCCATTGGCTTTCCGTTTAATGGTTTTGCAAGCTCATTACAGATCACAACTAAACTTTACATGGGAAAACCTAGAAGCCGCACAAAACCGCCTTAAAAATCTTTACGCCTGGGCGGATCTTGTTCATCAATCGGAACAGACCGAATCAAAAGTAGAATTTATTCAATTACATGAAGCTTTGGCCGAAGACTTAGCCACCCCCGCCGCTTTGGCTATTCTAGAAAACATTGAAAAATCAGCACCTACAAATGAAATACTTAATTATGCCGATCGGCTGCTTGGTCTTAAGTTCAGTAATCGATCTGACATTTCTGACGAACAAAAGCAAGTTATGAAGGAGCGACAAAAAGCACGTGACGCTAAAGACTTCGCAAAATCTGACAAGCTAAGAGATACATTAAAAGACCAGGGCATAGCTGTTCGTGATACAGAGCACGGGCAAATATGGTCTAGAATCTAAGCTGATTCGGTTGGATGCTCTAAAAGATCGCGGCTATATAGAAAATCTAGCAATGCAATGCGGATACAGCCAGCCAATGGTATCGCCACTAAGCCTCCGAGTAGTCCACCAAAATTAACGCCGATAACGACTGAAGCAAATACTAAAAGTGGAGACATATTAGTAGAGTTAGCCTGTATTTGGGGCTGAATAACGTAATTTTCAATCTGTTGGTACAGGATGTAATAAGCCAAAATGATTATGGCGGTGGCAGGTGAGTGGAATAGAGCAACGATAGTCACTATAGTAGCGCCAATCGTATGGCCAACTAGTGGAATAAGCCCACAGATAAAAACAATGACAACCAACGCCACAGGATAGCTAATATGGAGAATAAACAGTGCCGGAGCAATGAGCAGGGCGGCTAATGCCGCCAGAACGACCTGGCCATTGACGAAGCCCTTGATTACGCGGTACATATCAGTTCCTAGTCTTTCAAAATGAGGTTCTTTCTCATCTGGGACAAGGCGCCTTGCAAAGTTAATCCAACGGGGGCCTTCAATTAGCATCATAAATGTTAGAACAAGTACGGTTAGTGTAGAGAATATGCTACTGGTTATCCGAGATAGCGAGGATAGGGCTGCACCACCAATGTTCTTCAGTCGGTCCCCCAGTTGATTGGAGAATTTATCAACTTGATCCTGTAGGTTATAGCGACGGACAAACTTTCCTAGACTACTGTCTTCGCTTCTAACGTCTTGAATAAGTCCTGGGGCACTGTCGATAAAAGTACTGGTCTGACGTACCAAAGGAGGGATAATACTCGCCAAAAAAGCAAATAGGACAGCTATGACCAATAGAAACGAGATACCTGTAGCCATTGTTCTGTTCCCGCGGCGCTTACCCGGCAAACGTTGTGCGATCCAGTGTACTGGTGCGTTAAGAGCTAGGGCTAAGAAAAAGGCTGTAAAGATTAAGAACAAGGCATGGCTGGCCTGACGAGCCGCAACCAACAGGATAAATAGGAGAATGGACAGTACGCCTACCTTCATAACCGTTCGGCTAGAGACCGTTATTTCGACTGTATCTTTATTTTTTCTGCCTAAAGAAAACATACCAGTATTATCTCACGTTGTTTTTACGTTGCAAGGCAGCTTCGTATTGCTTCAGAAGGCGTTGGCCAACAATGCGCACATCATATTGTTGAATTGCATTATCTTGCCATTTTTTCGCAGCATTTCGGGCACGGGCGTTGGCGATAAAGTGACTGAGTGTTTTTGCAAACAGTTTCACATTTTCAGGCTTTACAAGTTGATCAGGTTTAGCACCCAGTACGCTTCTATAGCCAGTATTGATACCAGCGATCACAACCTGGCTACCAGCCGCCATTGCTTCTAGAAGTACAATACCGAAACTCTCGCCACCAGTGCTTGGAAATACCGCTAAGTTTGCACTTTTAAGATAACGGGCTTTTTCCTCCTCACTGACGTATCCGGTGAAGCGGACAATTTTTGTTAAATGATGGCTCACTACGTACTTTTCTAACTCGGAGCGCAGAGGTCCTTTGCCACAGATCAGCACTCTTACGCCTTCGAGACGACGCTCAGAGTGTAACAATTCAAGAGCGTTTAGCAGATGCGAACAGCCTTTGCGTTCTACCAGCCGACCCAGAAAAACAATATTGATCGAGCCATCCGCGTACTTTTTATAGCCTGAGACTGAATGAAAAAAACTTAAGTCCACGACATTGGGCAATACGGTCGTTTTGATTTTAAAGCTATCCTTAGCAAAACGGGCAGCAGGAGCTGAAACGCTAAAGATTCGGTCAAATCGCTTCAGGTTGCGCTTCAACCAGGTACCAAGGAGACGAGTACTAAATCGTTCAAGTTTGGAAAATGGAACAACATGAAATGTCCCAAAAATAGCGGTACTAGAGGAAGCAGCTTTAATTATTCTGCCCGCTAAAAATGGGCTATACGGCATCTGGACATGAAGCACATCGAATTGCTCACTGCTAAGCAGCTTTTTGATTTCCATTTTAGATGCCGGCAAAGGCGTCGACATCCTATTTTGATTGAAATGGACCTGAATGTTGCGACTGAGACTGTGAATATGCAATACATCGTTGCGCTGAGTTTGACCTACAAGATAGTGAACTTCGTGCCCCTTTGTTTTGAACCATTTGCCCAGGGTCAAGACATATTGTTGCACCCCATCTGTTTTATCCAGGCTATCATCGAGTACAAATCCGATTTTCATTTTGTTTTTAGGGCTTGTTTATATAACGCTTCATACTGATCAACAACATTTGGGTAATTATACTGCTTTACATTTTCGCTAGCCCATTTGATCCACAATAGACGTATATCATTGTCATTAAGTAGAAGATCCATTCGCCGGGCAAATTCCCCTATGTCTTTGGGATTAACTAGTGAGATAGCACCGCGTCCTTTCATTACCGAGACATAGCCAGGATTGTTACCAGCTAACGCCACTACATTAGTAGCCATGGCTTCGAGCAGCACAATCCCAAAACTCTCACCGAATATGGCCGGTGAACAAAACAGATCAGCCTCATGCAGAAGCTTAAGTTTGTGTTCCTCATCAACAAAGCCAACAAAACGAACTCTTGGTATTTTGTTTTCCGAGGCAAAAGCTTTGAGTTTCTGGCGGTCCGGCCCGTCGCCAGCAATTATCAGTTCAACATCAGGAATGATCTTAGTAATTAAGCCGAACGCTTCTAACAGATACCTGACACCTTTACGACGCTCCAAGCGACCAACATACAGAATATTTCTGGTCCTGCTTCTTTCGATTTTTCTAGGTTTGTACTTAGTGAGATCAATGCCGTTTGGAATTATAGTTACAGGATTACGAGTCAAAGTCTGAACGTACTGAGCAGCTGCTGGCGAAACAGCAGTGAGCACATCAAGATATTTAAGAATCGATTTGGTATAAGGCGTAACTACACGTTCAATAGTGCGGCTCATTACAGTGTCAGGTAATTTAGCATGAAATGTCGCTATATTTATACTTTTAGAGCGACCGAGCAATTGGCGCGATAGGATTGGTACCCATGGCTCATGGAAATGGAGAACGTCAAACTTTTCCTTGTCGAGCACCATTCTTAATGCTTCAGGATTAGCACTAGCCGCAACTTGTGCGGAAGTGTGAAATGGAGATTTTACTTCAGTTCCACCGCCCAAAAAAATGACACCATTCTCACTTACTCCCCGTGCCTCACGCGAAAGCGGTGTAAGGATAGTGGCGTTGTACCCACGTTTTACCAGCTCCGACTGAAGAGCTTTCACGCATTCCTGCACACCACCTGCTCGGAAAATATCATATGGGCAAACTAACCCTATTTTCATACTTAGAAACAAGTATAACAGTTAGCTTCGTCCGATTTAATTCTATTGGATTGGTTCTTGACGGAGTAAATTACGCAGTTTGGTCGGAATGAAAGGAGCGGACGCTTTTTTATCAGCGATAATACTGATACTGTGGCTATCTAGTTTAGCTGGCAAATCATGAAAATCATTGAAGATAACTTTCATATGCTGCTCAATTATTCTGTTATCAAAATAATTGTCTTCTTTAACAGACACATGCCAGACGGGTAAATCGACTTTAACTCGGCAATTGTCAATTGTCAGCAGGCTAACAGTCGTGTGCATATACGTACGAACGTCATTACAATGCCACAGATATATTTCAAAATCAGTAATCTGTCTTAATTCCTCAGCCGCTACATTGGCGAATTTGTGTTTTGCGTTATGAGTTCGGCTATAAAAAGTGCGCAAGACCGATGGGTGCAAAATTACATTACGAAAGAATATAGCTGGTAACCGGTGTGAGAAGAAGCTAGCTCCATAGCGATAAAATAGGTAGCGTGGTCGGCTGAAAGTAAATTCATCACGGTGTGCAAAGCCGACAATACTGACCAGTAAATCAACTCTCTTAGCAATGTCCGGATATTTTTGTAGCATCCTCGTAACCACCACAAAACCAAACGAAACCGCAGCAATGCTAAAGCGACGGTTACGATAGCGTAATTTGACAAAAGCAGCTAGATAATCAGCCAGGTTGTCGAGCGTCGGCTTCTCGCCGATCTTGTAGAAACTTTGCATACCTCCAAAACCGGGCAAGTCCGGCATGGTTACCCCGCCGTAGTCATTAAGGCTTTGTGCTAGACCGAACAGCCGCTCTAAGCTGGCATGATGGCCATAGATGAGCAAGAACTCACGCTTTTTACCTTTGGGTGGACGCATTCTGAGCATGCGTCCTTGCATACCATTTATATAGAGTGAATCGATGTAATCAGAAGGTCTGTGTTGTTTATTGGCAGGCATCGTACGAACAACTCTACGGCAAAGGAGTAGACTTAGGCAAGCACAAGCTTATGTAGTGACTTATTGTGTTAATTTGGATCGGCCGACCCAGACATATTCCCATGGTTCAGGTTCAGGGCCTTGGTCGCTAGTACCTGCAGGATAGCTGGGAATCCAGCCATTCTCTTTAGCATTCTGGTAATTACTGACACTTATCCAGCGATAACAGCTACTGGTCAAAAAACTGGTACTTTTATCGTCACACCACATATCAACTGTATAGCCGGTATGGTGACGTGAATAGCCAGGGACAGCAGCGTGACTTAGCGTATCTTGGACTGCTGCGTCAGCTTTACCGGCAGCTACCTGATCGGCCGTCACTCCATGAGCATATAAACGCTGGGTGAATAAGTTTCGTTGATATTCCGGCGATCGATAGGCTGAAATTAAAGTCAGGGGGTAACCGGCTTTTTTAGCGGACGCTTTAATGTCAGACCAGGCCTGGGCAGCAAGTGGTTGCAGTAGATCGTCTCCATTCAAAAGCGGTTCGTTAATTTTTACGATTGCCTGTACCGGAATGCTGGTCAAGTGATAGCCTCGAGCTTCCGCCATTTGACGAATCCTATTGTCTGCGACTGTGTTCCCTGTAATTGATGGGGGATCGCTAAATTGCTGTGTATTTGGATATGCAACGCTTCGGTAAAGCTCTTTAAATTGTTCGCCAGTAAATTGTCTAAGCGGCTTGTTTTGGGCAGATTGAGGGGGGTGCGAAGCAGTGGTTTGGGCTGGTGTGACACTATTTGTCGATGATTGTTTGCCGTCTAGAACTATAAACACAAAGACACCAGCACCTATGATGATCAAAGCTAGAAGTAGCCATAAAGGCTTTCTAGACCTTGTTTTTGGCAGTTTTTTGAATTGGTGGGGCTCCACAACATGCACAACCGTTTTAGTATAGCGTACAAAGCGTTGTAAGTTTTTCGCAAAATGTACTTGACATAAGCTAATTGCAGTAGGATAGTAAGTTTTGGAGAAGTATTAAAACGATATAAAAAACGAGATATTGTATGTCAGCGTTATCAACTAGTGAGATTGATAGGGGCGTGGAGCATGAGCCACTGTCGTCCTTACAACTCGGTGCAATTCCCTTGGGGCAAGAGGAACAGTACAAACTGGGCGATGAGCTGCAATCAACATTGCCTGAGCAATTAAAAGCACTTGATCTAGCAAAGGGTTTTTTGCAAGTACATCCGAGGAATAAGCTATGGCTTGGCCGCGAAGAGGCTGACTTGACTCGTTATGGCTATCCTGAGCATGAGCCCTCTCCTGACTCACTATATGTTGTCCGCAGCATCTTAGTAGCGATCCCTCACCACCGTCGCTTAGGCAACAGGTATGTTAATGATGGTGAAGCAGATAGTTTGATTATTAGAAGTGGGATTGGATATGGTGAGTCTCATTACTTTAAGCCTCACCAGGCTGATCAAGAATTCGATGTTACTCCTTTGTTACCCGAGGGAGTGAAGCGCATGAAGCGAGTATTGCATATTGCAAGAGTAGTGTGGCCTGATCAATTTGAGAAAGTCGCCTAGATAAGCTAAAATCTAATCTGTTATTGGGGAGTGGCCAAGTGGTAAGGCACCAGTTTTTGGTACTGGCATTCGGGGGTTCGAATCCCTCCTCCCCAGCCATTCTCTGTTGCCCCGGTTTCGTGCCGGAGCTATGGAGAATTATAGTGAAGGGGATTCGAACGGGATAGCCGGTGGCTGTCCCCGGCACTTTGCGAGATTCATCGAACAAAGCGAATCCCTCCTCCCCAGCCATCCAAGTGTATAATTAGATAGTATTAACAAGGAATTCCTATGGAAGCTGACGAACCAAAAACCCCACAAAAACAATCAAAAGGCTATGGCAAACGACCCGCTTGGCAATGGGTAGTTATTTACGTAGTGCTCGCGATAATTGTCTATGGCCTGATTTACTATGTGTTTATCCACAAAAATAACGGTGGTGGCGGACTTAATTATTAAGTAAGTCCCAAGACAAATTCCCTAAAGCTTGACACGAATTGTTGCGGGGGAGTATAGTCGTAACTACCACCGTGAGGTGGTTGCTATCGAAAGATAGTAGGAGGTGTCAGCAATGATATTTCCGGGAAAAGGAGCCCCTAAAAAGGCTTCTTTTTCTTTATTTCCTTCAATTTGACCATCTTGCTCAAAGTTGACAGAGACATAAGCGGTATGTTTGAATTACCAATGATTGTATGGCAACTAAAAATCAAAAATCCTTAAATTCCTTGCAACTAAGCATTTTAAGAATATCCCGGGTACATTTTTACTATGCACTAGTGTTCGCCCTTAGCATTATTATTGGTGATGCCTGGAAATTAATAACGCCTGATGCCGTATTACAGCGTTGGACAGTTGCTGCTACTATGCTAGTCGTTACCACAATCGTTTGGTACGCCAGCCGCAGCACCCCAAGAAGAGACCAATACTACAAGATTCTGGCGTACGCACTGATATTGATGGATATAGGAGTCGCAGCCTTCATGGTCTATGCAGAGCGTGGCATGGCAAGCAGGGGCGTTGCGCTGTTTGCGATACCGATTGTTGTTTCTGCTGTATTAAACACGAGGAGTGCTCCTTTCGCTACAGCGGCCTTATCCGTGGCAGCCTACTCATTCGCTGCGGTAAGATATTTTGTAGTCAACTTCAACGAGGGATATAAAATAGAACTTTACAGTGTCATTGCTTTTTACAGCGCTTGTTTTTTTATTATTGCCGGATTGGTTTGGGCAGTTGTACAACCACGAGAAACTTGACTACCTGATCAGGCGATTTCGAAGCAGAGGATAAGCCAGCAAACTGCTACTTGCTTCTTGTGAGAAAAATTACAGCTATTTAACTAAATGCTGTTTATGCTAAGGACACCACTAAGGGGAGGCATGGTATATGAAAAAATTCAAAATACTAACCAAACCAACATCAGTCAAAGATCTAAGCTTTGACGACTTCTATGACGACATTTCGAGTCATTGGGAACTCAAGGCTGAGAAACTACAGGCAAGACGCTGGCGTAAATTACGTCACGACATGGCTGCTTAGAACTTTTAAACAGTAGATTATCCCGGGCTAAACGCAGCTTATTGAGCTGCGTTTAGTTGATTGCTGACGCAGATATTGCTACACGGTTTTTTAGGCTATAATGTTTATTGATTACAAATAAAACCGGGCAGGGAGAGCAGTGAAAAAATTTAACAAATACTACGTTCTATTTCTTATACTAGCAGCAATATATTTAATCCTGACATTCGCCATACCACCAGACGCCTCAGTACTAACTCGGTACAGCTTGACTGCCAACGAAGCCAGAGCACTAAGCTTAACGGTAGTCTTACCCGTTATAGGTATTTGGTTTGTGGCATTTTATGGTTTTGTTCAATTCCAGAAGTACGCGGATGTTATTAGCGACACAAAAGATGGCAAGCATCTGATGAAATTATCGCGCGGGCTTATGTATCTAGCAATAAGTCTGCCTATAACCTCAATACTCTCTACGGCACTTAACTATATTGCCGCGACTCGACAAGATCTAACAGCTAAAACAGTTATAGTCACTAATTATGTAACTCTTTTATTTTTCCTCGTTGCTTTCTATGCTATTTACATTGGCGCCGCGGGCTTATATGCCACGGTCAAGAAAAAAACAGCACCATATTCCATTGGTGAGTTGTTGATTGGCTTTGTTTTTGTTATTTTTTCTACCCTTTATATGTACGCTGCCTTGACAAGCCCAATTCGTCGTGTTCCGAATGCTGCCGCAGCTAAAGCCACCTATTATCTATCAGATCCTCTGTTGGTCGTAACAATACTGATACCATATCTTTTTGTGTGGTTCTTTGGCATAGGAGCCGCCTACTACATACAGCAATATCGCCTGAGAGTTAAAGGTACCATATACAGACAGTCTCTCGGCTATCTATCGAGCGGACTACTAGCAGTGATCATATCGCTGATCGTTATTCGCTTTCTCAATTCGTGGGCATCGCACTTAGGTAGCCTTTCGCTTAAGATTTTGCTGTTTGTTTTATACCTGTTGTTATTATTGATAGCTGTAGGTTACGGCCTAATTGCCATTGGTGCAAAAAAACTCAAAAAAATTGAAGAGGTATAACAGAGATGGCTGGAGCAAAGAAACCATCCAGTTTGTATGAATCGGTTATTGACGTTAGCACCGATTACCTTGGCCCGACTGCAAAGCGCTTCATTGACCGTCAAATTGAAAATCACATCAACAAACACCCGACCGAACTCCAAGCCAAAGATTTAGAGCAATTAATCGATTGGATAAGAATTGCCGTGTCTCTGCTTACTGAAGACGTTACTGTAGTCCAGGAATACACTGACCGTTTGTTATCTCTCACAAAAACTAATAAGGAAGTGTATAGAAACTCTGGGCATTCATAAATAAGGAACTCCCATGGAAGATTCCGATAAATTAGAAAAAAAACTACGGGCCACATCCCGAAAAACAGCCCGCGAGCAAGCCAGGGCCGATGCATTGTTTCTGAGTATCGGGGAGGGGGCAATTGCCACTAATAGCGAGGGTAAAGTCCAGCAGATAAACCAAGCTGCTCTGGACTTACTAGGTTATAAGAAAGAGGAAGTCATTGGTCAGTGGTTTCCTAGAGTTATCGTAGCCCAGGATAATCACGGACAAGTTATTAGCGCTCTCAACAGACCCATCACCAAAGCCTTGTTAACCGGCAAACCGGTGTCAGAGCGAATTAATTATTTGACTAAGAAAGAAGGGGCCTTACCAGTTTCGGTAACCGTCTCGCCAATTGTCTTAGACTCCAGGCCCATAGGTGCTATTGAAGTCTTTCGTGACGTGACCAAAGAGAATGAAGTTGACCGTATGAAAAGTGAGTTCATATCAATTGCATCTCACCAGCTACGGACACCTTTAACTTCTATCAACACCTATGCCCATCTATTGGCGTCGGGCTATCAGGGCAAGCTCACTAAGGGCCAACAACAATTTATGAAAATTATATTCAATTCTATTGACCGAATGAGTGATCTAATAAACATTCTGCTTGATACTACACGCATCGAGGCTGGTAAGATTGACATTACGCTTAAGGAAACGGACATTACTGAGCTCATAAAAAGTTTAGGACAAGAACTCCAGCCTCAAGCAAAGGCCAAAGACATCAAAATAAAGTTGGACTTACCTAGAAAAACCGTGAAAGCAATTATAGACCAGGTTCTGACTACTGAGGTACTAACAAATCTATTATCTAATGCGATCAAATACACCCCCGAGAAGGGAAAAATACAGATAGCATTAAAAGAAACAAAACATGAGCTTTTGATAAGTGTTAGCGATACCGGTTACGGCATTTCTGCAGCTGACCGCGGCAAAATTTTTACTAAATTCTTTAGAACCGACAATGCCAAACAAGCCGAGCCAACTGGCACAGGGCTGGGACTATATATGTCCAAAGAAGTGGTAGATAGCATGGGTGGCAAGATCTGGTTTGAAAGCAACAAAGATCAAGGAACAACGTTCTACTTGTCGCTTCCAATCAGAACCCATTAAACAGATGTCTCACAAAAATTTTTGGGAAAGTGAATTATCTCATATAAGGTTAACGGCAAGTGCTAATATACTAAAGCTTTACTAGACATAAAAGAGGAATTAGGATGGCCAAAATATTGATTGTTGAGGATGATAAAGTATTAAACGATGCATACAGTCTTATCCTCAAAAAAGCCGGCCACCACACAACATCAGCCAAAGACGGAGAAGAAGCTCTCGAGCAAGCAGAGACCGAAGAGCCCGACATTATCTTGCTTGATTTACTGATGCCTAGAATGAACGGTCTGCAATTTCTCCAGGAGTATGACCTCTTAAACAGACATCCAGACGTTAAAGTTGTTATCCTCAGTAATATAGGCAACGATTCCGAGGTGGAGAAGGCTATGCAGCTAGGGGCATATAAGTACATAGTTAAGGCCCATGCCACACCCGAGGATTTGTCCGCTTTAGTCAATCACTTAGTGACAAAGAATCTAGATGGAACTAAAGAGAGAAAAGAAAGAGTTGGCGCTTATCACTTAAGAATGCGGCCTTGGTCGTAATCTTCGTCAAGTAGCTCATTAAGTCGATCCGTCTTAACCAAATAATTTTGTCTGCGATATGTTAGCACGCCGCGTTTTTGCAGTTTTTTGAGCTCAATGCCAGTAGTTTCCCGAGTCAACCCCATGAAATTGGCCAAGTCCTGCTGAGTAAGGGGTAGCTGTATTTGGACCAAGTTTTTCTTTAGATCACGTCCGAAGTGAAGACATAAAAAGTGGATCGTGTTCAGTATTTTGGTAGCGGCCTTCGATTGTTCAAGTGCGTTGACACGCATCTGAAAATTGACATAACGGTCTACAAATTTATTAAACATATCATAAGTGGCCTCAGGACTGGTTTTCATGAAGTGGTGATAATCGTCCTTGGGCACACAATATAGTTCAGAGTCAGTAAATGCTTCGTAATAATAGGGTGCGTAGCGAATTTTGTTGAAAGTCCAGGCTACAGGGAATATTTCGCCCACCAGATCAAAGCTTATTGGTTTTTCTTCACCTTGGGTGGTCAGGTTGTAAGTTTTGACAATACCTTTCTTTAATACAAAAGCATGGGGCGGAACTTCACCTTGAACTAAAATAATCTCGCCTTTTCGGAATTTCTTCACATGATAACCGGCGATAAAGTCCTGGTATTTACTCATAGACTGTAAGTTAAATAGTTCACAACATTTACTATTGTATGATAGTTTGCAATTTGGCTCTAGTTATTTTTAGACTAGCCATAAAGCTAGTATCGCAACCATAGTACATATTTAGCCAAATTTCAATACTGAATCAATTTCCGGTACTGTCTGGTTTGCTCTTTCCCACGAACTTTTCGCGGACCTGAAACAATAAATAAAAGCCGATAAACGAACCGATCAGACTGGCAAAAAAGTTGAACGGACCACGCTCTTTAGTAAATAGTTGCAATACTGCATATACCACGTTGATTAACATACCTAGGAAAATAAGATCCCAGCCTCTTTTGGCACGTTTTCTGAGTTTGGGATAGGCCATTAAAAGAATTATCGCATCAACCACCAACACAATAACTCCTAAATAAATTAATGCTTTATCAGTAGCACTTAGTCCAATTGAGTGACCAGTTAAGTACAATGAAGTCGAATTTAATTGATCCCTGATTACATCAAACCGGTGCGACAAGTCATAGAGACCCCAGGCTACTAAAAGCTGAAGTATACCAGCGATCAATGCCAGCCAAGGCCAGAAATCAGCAAGAGCCTCTTTAGAAGTATCAGAAAGTTTTGGTAAATCTTTAAAAATATTCTCCATTTGCTTCTCGAGTTTGTGAAGTACTTCCATAGTAAAAACGTCCATTTAACTGTTAAAAGAATAGAACGACTGGAATATAACATGCAAGTCTTAAATCTCTTGTTAATTTATCAAGTTACAATATAGCCAGTGAAAAGTTTTGAAAAAGCCTACAAAGAGCTGAACCCATCCCAGCGCAAAGCCGTTGATATGATTGATGGACCGTTGTTAGTAATTGCTGGACCTGGCACCGGTAAGACACAGCTGCTCAGTCTGCGAGTGGCTAATATCTTGCAAAAGACCGACACCGACGCCAGCAGTATTCTATGTTTAACATTCACTAATAAAGCCGCTACTAATATGCGTGAACGCCTGTACGAGCTGGTTGGACCTGCTTCGCGACATGTCGTGGTTCGTACATTCCACAGCTTTGCGGCCGAAATTATGAATCAATATCCGGATTATTTCTGGGAGGGAGCCAGGTTGAGCGTGGCACCAGATGCCGTACAGCTGGAAATCATTCAAAGTATCCTTGGTACATTGCCACAAACTAATCCGTTGGCGAGCACTTTTGCCGGCAGTTTTACCGCAATAGACGACGTAAGAAATGCCCTTAAGCTGGCTAAAGAAGCTGGTTTAACGCCCGGGCAGCTGCGGGAAGTTATTAAACGCAATATCGTCTATATCGATAAAATTGAAAAAAGTCTTGTTGACCTTTTGACCCCAGTCTTGAGCGCTCAAAAACTAGACAGCTTGCGTGAAGGCATTGCCCAGATACCACAGCAGAAACTAGGAAAAGATAGCCTCTTGTTGCCGCTCGACACAATTATGCGCGAAAGCCTGGAATATGCCATTGAACAAGACAGCTCAACCAGTAAAACCATCGAAACAGGCAAGTGGAAGAAGCGTTGGGTCCAGACTATTGATAGCAAGAAGGGCATGTTTGTTGAGCGTAAACGCAACAATTGGTGGCTGGCTGTATCTGATGTCTACGAACAGTATCGTGATCGCCTTCATAGGCGCGGCTATTATGATTACTCCGACATGTTAATTGAGGTCTTGGACCAGCTTCAGAAGAGGCCAGACATGCGCGCCGACATCCAAGAACGATTCCTGTATGTCTTGATAGACGAGTTCCAAGACACAAATGCTGCTCAGCTGCGCTTGGCGCACCAAGTGGCCGATCACTTCGCCGCCAATAACAGACCGAATCTGATGGCCGTAGGTGACGATGATCAGTCGATTTTTGCCTTTAATGGGGCAGAGTTGAACAATATGCTCAGCTTTCGTCGCAGCTATCCTGACACCAAATTAGTCGTCTTGGAAGAAAATTACCGTTCAGCGCAGGCCGTTCTCGATACATCCAAACAAATCATTGAACAAGCTAAAGATCGGCTAATAAAACGCGAGTCATCAATTACAAAGAACTTACGCGCTCAAAACGCACCAAAAGGCAAAATAGATATCGGTCATTTGAGTTATCCAACCCGCGAACATCAGCAGACAGCACTTGCCAGCCGCATTAAGGAGCTTTGGAATAGTGGTGAGCGAGACATTGCTGTTTTAGCTCGTAAACATGATAGTCTGCGCCAACTGGCTAGTATCCTATTGCGCAAAGGTTTGCTGGTACGCTATGACCAGCGTAGCAATGTACTGGAACACGAAGCCGTCAAGCACGCATACTTGATTGCAGGCCTGGCTGTGGCCATCGCTCAAGGCGATAAGCCAGCCGTTAATGTCGGGATTTCCCAGCTGGTACGCCACCCCATGTGGCAACTTAGCCCAAATAGTCTATGGAAGCTAGCTACTGCTAATTACAGCTCGCGTGATTGGCTGGATAGTCTACTTAGCCACAGCGACAAGCAATTGAATGCAATAGGCAACTGGCTGATAGAGCTAGCGCGCGGTAGCCACGACCAACCATTGCCAGTAGTTATGGAAAATATCTTGGGTCTTTACCCAGGCAAATACCTAACCAGCCCATTCCGTAAGTACTACCTGAGTATGCGTCCAGTAACCAGCGAATACCTTGAGACTTTATCGGCAATTGAACTACTAAGGGGATTAGTCCAGGAATTTTCGCACGATGAATCCACATTGGCAGATTTCGTAAGATTTATAGAGCTTAACCTAAGTACGAAGCGAGTAATCGCCGATGAGTCATGGTTTATGAGTGGCGAACAAGCCGTGCAGCTGCTGACTGTCTATAAGGCCAAGGGCTTGGAGTTTGAGCACGTCTTTGTGGTAGACGGGGTAGAGAGCATGTGGCGGCCCCGGGTCGGTGGTCGGTCCTCACCGGCAAACCTGCAGCTACAATCCTATGGCGAGAAGGACGACGACTACATCCGCTTACTTTACGTAGCCGCCACCCGGGCGAAACGGACCTTCATTGCAACTAGCTACTTCACAGATACAAACGGCAACGAGCTACTACCAACGCCCCTACTAGCTGCTTTGCCCCTAACCGTTATCAAAAAGCCGCCAGATAAGCCACTTGAAGTTCTAGAGGGCGACCTACACTGGCCACGGCTAAGTACCAAAAATGAAAAAGCGCTACTCAGCGATAGGTTAGAGAAGTATTCGCTCAGTCCTACGGCACTCATTGACTTCTTAAACGTGGCCGAGGCTGGCCCGACTAGCTTTTTGGAGCGCCAATTACTGCGCATACCAACTCCGCGCTCGGCTGTTGGCAGTTACGGCGTTGCAATTCATGCTGCTCTGGAGACGGCCCAGCGACTAGTCAACACCGCAAAGCTTGAGCCGGGTACGGTACTCGATCGTTTTGAGGCAGCACTTGGCGATGAGCATCTGTCGCCGTTGGATTATGAACGCTTTTCTGTCCGCGGCCAAGAATTGTTGCCTAAGCTTCTGAGCGAAGGCCATCTCGCCATTAAGAAAGGCGGACTGGCCGAACAGCAGTTGAGCAACATAGCGCTCGGTGCCGCACGAATTAACGGCAAGGTCGACCGCATCGACAAGCTGGGAAGTGACTTATTAATCAGTGACTATAAAACAGGTAAGCCATTACACAGCTTCACCACAGGGGACCAAACTAAGGCGGTCAAAGCTTGGCGCCATCGTACTCAATTGCTGTTTTATGCCGTTCTGGTGCAAGAAAGTGGGCGTTTTGAGAAATCCCGGAACATATCCATGCAGATGCTTTACGTAGAAGCCGAAACACCCAAACAACTCGGCCTAGAACTGGACGCTGATGTTGCCAATCTAGAGCGCCTACGCAAACTCATAATTGCGGCTTGGCAGCACATTATAGAGCTCAATTTTCCCGATACTTCCAGATATTCTGACAACTATCAAGGCATACAGTCATTCGAAAACGATCTGTTAGCAGGTAAGATCTAGAAGCTAGGCTCGGTCCAGACTATTTCTTGCGAGAAGTTTTCTTAGGAGCTAATCCTGAAGAAGACAATGGTGCTAGCAATAAGCTGTATATACCTACTCCAAAGAGCGCCCCCAAGACTGGGCCGGCTACATAGCTCACGCTCCAAGAACGCACCCCAAGTGCAACTGCTGGATTCAACACTCCGTTAGAGCCAAATGAAGCAATTAAAATACCCACGAAAAGTGAAGCGCCAATGGTGAATGCACGCTTTAAGCCCTCATAATGACTGTAGATAGCTGCGGCAACGCCAAACGTAAACACAAAAGTACCTACAGCTTCGGCGGTCAGCACACGCCAATCAACTACTTTCGGGGCCAGATTTTTCAGAGTCTGGTTGAGAAGGTATTGATTGAGTTGCCATGCGACCAATCCACCAAGCATTTGAGCAACTATATACACTAATGCGTTTAAACTTTTTATCTTGCGCTGAGTCCATAGGGCGATTGTCAGAGCAGGATTTAAATGTACGTCCGATGCTTTGCCCATGATTATTACCATCACACCTAGTGTTACAGCCGCAGCAGCCCCAGCGAAGAAGGGAAAATTAGTCCGCCCCGTCATCGCAAAAATGGTACTTGCCAACGCAAAGGTACCCATAAACTCTGCCACTATCATGGCAATCTTAGCTCTTCCAAACATTTGGATTCTCCTTAGTTATAGATTAAGGATAATATAACGGCCCCGATTTTCAAATAGATTACGCCGCTACCAGATCAGGCTGCTTCTTAACAGCGTAGACTGGAAGGTCACCCTTAGTGAGGGTGGCGGCTGTGGCAAGAGTGTAAACCAACTCTGATAGAAAGGCTTTGTGCCGAATATCTTCAGGCTCACCGTCATACATACGATCAGCCAGCTGCTTAACGCGCCAAACGTCAACGGCAAATACCTGGACTTTGCCCCCACTGACAGCACGCACTTTCTTCTGGTCGACAGTAAAACCCTCGACCATATTCAGGACAATGTACATTTCTTTATGGTCATCAGTAAGTTCTTTGACGATTCTGTTATCGGCTTTGATCTCATCTATAACATCTTTGCCTTTATACAACTGGTCCTTAATCTCTTCGGTATAGTCTGAATACGCGTCAAACACATCTTCGAGACCTGTACTATCGACTTCAAGGAGAGCCAAAGAGTCACGAATATTTTCTTCGAACCTTACGGCGTTAGCCACGATAACCGGAGCTTTATCAATCGCCCCACAGCCACAATTATCACCGTGAGCCTGTGTATCAGTATGACCCCCATATCCAATCTGTTTTTCTTTTAATAAACTCATGCCTGCTGAGAACGTTTGCCTAAGAGTATTGCCGGTTGCCTTGCCAAGTCCGATTAAACTGGCTGTAGCCATAGTAGCGCCACCGCCAAATACTTTAGTCCTATTTAATGATTTGAAGCGCTGAACAACCCCCTCAAATATACGTCTTACCCAACGGCCATCACCACAACCATCATCATCCAACATGTTGCCGCTCTTATCTTTATCAACACGCACCAAAACGTCAGGACTAGAAATAAGTTGTTCTACTTCACGTCGAACTTCCGGTGTAACGTCCCGGCGTTCGGTATTGGAAATACTGCCAGCTCCGAACCCCAATCCGTCGGCAACTTTTGTTATATCAAGTTCAGGCACCAGTTCACTCCTTTCAGGCGCATCAAAGTCAATACGTTCTTCACGTTCCATACCTATATGTTCTTTCTTTTAATTCGCCTGTGACATATATTTAACTGAGGTAATATACTCTCATCAATAGTTCATTGCAAGAGTCTTTAAAAATCCAGCTAATTTAGCTACGACGGTGTCGGCGTTTCAATCCGGCCACCTGGAGACGCACTGCATGTCGGTCTATAAGACCCTGGGCATGTTCAAGTGAAACCTGATCTTTGGCCTCGAGCTTCATCTTCTTTGCTAACTCAAAGGCTTTCTGGGCTTCAGCTTCATTGATCTCGTCTGCGTGGTCGGCCTCATCGACTAGAACGCTGAGTTTATTGTTGGCTACCTCTATAACGCCACCGCTGATTGCAAAATTATCCATCATATCATCCCGGTCATTAGAGTTGCGGCGCACGCTGATTACTCCGGTAGTTGCAACGCTAATTAATGGCATGTGTCCGGGCATCACACCGATCTGTCCATCGAGCGTAGGCAAGAGGATCTCATAGACATCTTCACTGAACTTAATACCGTCAAGCGATACGAGCTCAAAGCGGATCACTATTTTTCCTCTTTAACTTCAGAAATATCGCCCTTCATATAGAAGGCTGCTTCAGATTTTTCGTCATGCTTGCCATCTAGAATTTCCTTAAATCCAGCTATGGTGTCAGCCAGCGGCACATATTTGCCTGGGTGGCCAGTGAAGACTTCAGCCACAAAGAATGGCTGGGTCAGGAAGCGCTGTATACGACGGGCACGAGATACAGTTTGTTTATCTTCGTCTGATAATTCCTCCATACCTAGGATAGCAATTATATCTTGTAAGTCTTTATATCGTTGCAAGACGCGCTGAACCTCGCGAGCCACTTCATAATGTTCATCTCCAACAATTTCCGGATCAAGAATGGTCGAACTCGAGTCAAGCGGATCAACGGCGGGGTAGAGCCCAAGCTCCGTCAAAGCGCGGGACAGTACAATTGTTGAGTCAAGGTGGGCAAAAGTGGTTGCCGGTGCCGGATCCGTCAGGTCATCAGCTGGCACATAGACAGCCTGAACTGACGTAATTGAACCTTTACGAGTTGACGTAATACGCTCCTGTAAAGCACCCATTTCCTGAGCTAGGTTAGGTTGGTATCCCACTGCGGAGGGCAAGCGGCCAAGTAGAGCCGAAACTTCGGCACCAGCTTGGGTAAAGCGGAAGATATTATCAATGAATAACAGAACGTCTGAGCCTTGGTCACGGAATCCCTCGGCAATAGTAAGGCCGCTTAAACCTACTCTTAGACGAGCACCAGGCGGCTCATTCATCTGACCAAACACTAGCGAAGTTTTGTCTAACACCTTGGATTCGGCCATTTCATGATAAAGGTCGTTACCTTCACGGGTACGTTCACCAACGCCCGCAAAGACAGAATAACCCCTGTGGCACTTCCCAATAGTGTTGATACGCTCTTGCATCAGGACTGTTTTGCCAACACCCGCACCACCAAACAGACCAACTTTACCACCACGAGTAATCGGTGAGATAAGGTCAATGACCTTTAGGCCAGTTTCCAGAATCTCAACGTTGCCCGACTGATCAATTAACGGAGGGGGTAGCTTATGAATTGGAGCCTTTTTAGTAAATTGGCCTTTTTTACCGTCAATCGGCTGGCCTATGACGTTAAACATACGCCCTAATGTTTCCTCACCAATCGGCACGCTAATGGCATCACCAGTATCAGTAACCTCAGCTCCGCGCGCCAGTCCATCGGTTGAACCAAGAGCAACAGCGCGGATAGCAGACTCACTCAAATGCTGAGCTACTTCGAGAACTAAAGTTTTGTCATCATTATCAACATGAAGCGCATTATAAATCGCTGGTAGCTTACCGACAGGGAAGTCAATATCAACAACCACGCCAACAATCTGGCTAATTTTACCCTTTGCTGTTGTCTTTTCCTTTGTTGCTGTAGCCATTATACTTCTCCTTCATCTAGTAAAGTTTCTGTAGCTTCTACATAGCCCTCGTCAAATCCATTTCTATAACCCTGTTTGTAAGCATCTATTGTCGCCATAGGGTTTAGGTCATTAAGCTCAATGCCTTGGCAAATCCCATCTAAAATTTTGCCTGTTGCAAACAGTTTGACCATAGCAATTTGCTCGTCAGAAGCATCAGGGAACAATGATCTTACAAATATAGCCGTTGATTCGTCAGTTTTCTCAAGCTCAACAGCTGTTATTTCGTATGGTACATAAACTTCACTCATTTTATGGCCTCCGCGCGCACCACATCCACAGCCGCCTTAGCTAATTCAAAAGCACGTTGGGACAATATATCTACCACAGCATCATCTACTCTATCTATACATTCAAGCTCATGATCAAGATCAAATAAAAATGCTCCCGTTGCATCTTTGCTATTTATTTTTTCAAGAATTGATTCAGCCAGAAATGTCTTGGAATCTTCATCAACATCGCCACGGCTACGCGCAATAGTCTGGGCAAGGCTTTCAGCAGCTATCGCCATTACATCAACTGAATGAATTAACATAACTTCATCATCGCCACTTATATCAGCACCCGTAAGCTCTTCAGCAATAAAGCTCCTCATACGTAATCGCTCTTCTCTCACTACGTCAATAAAGGGGAAAAGCTGCTCTTGTCTAGCCGATAGCTCAGATGGTGCTTGAATTGTCATTTGATGGCCTCCGCCCCGCCGGTTATCTCAGCTAGCTCCTGAGTAATTGCAGCCTGGCGGGCGGTGTTAAATGCCAGCGTTAGATCGTCGATTAGATCTGAAGCATTGTCAGTGGCATTTTTCATAGCCAACATACGCATTGAGTGCTCAGAAGCAATTGATTCGAGCATCGCTTGCCAAATTTGAACTTCCAACAGCCGAGCTGTGACATTATCAAGCACCGCTTCAACTGACGGCTCAAATGTTACGTTCATCAGTGACTCGGTTTTCTCGCCTTCAACTGCTTCGAAGCGAGCAGGCAACAGGGACAATTCAGTAGCCAGCTGCACTAGATTTGATTTGAATTCAGTATAAAGTAGCTTAACGTTATCGATTTCTTTAGACGAATATAGTTCGACCAACGTGTTTAAAATCGGCCTTATATCATTCGCTGAAGGGTGGTCGCTAAACTCAGTATAAGCAGCAATCAGTTCCACACCTTGAAGACGGCGCGTGAAGTTAGCTCCTTGCTTACCGACCGCGATGACCTGACTTTTTATACCTGATTTCCTATCATCCAGAATGGATTTAGATAATACACGAAGGATATTAGAGTTATATGCTCCAGCCAAGCCTCGGTTGCTGGTAATCACTACGTACAACCTTGTCTTGACGTCACGTTCAGTGAACAATGGATGCTCGTTAATTTCAGTAATTGTGCCGAGGCGAGTTAGCAGGGAATAAGCAGCTTGGCGGTAAGCCCGGCCACCCTTGGCATATTCCTGCGCACGGCGCATTTTGCTAGCGGCGACAAGCTCCATAGCTTTAGTAATCTGCTTTGTATTCCTGACAGAACCAATCCTGCGCTTTAAGGTAATAGTATTAGCCATTAGTCTTTTGCGCTCCCGTTGACTTAGCTTCTTCCGGTTTGTAGGAATGGGCAATCTTCTTTGCAAGGTCGACAATCATTTTCTTGGTCTTGTCATCCGGCTCATCACCAGAGTTAATATTCTCAACAACTTTGCCATGATCGTGCTTGAGCTCGCGTAATAGATTAGCTTCTGCCAACTTGGCCTTATCGAGAGGTACTGTGTCAAAAGCACCTTCGGTTGCCGCCAATAGAGTGGCGTACATTTGCCAAATAGATAGTGGACTATATTGCGGTTGCTTTAACAGTTCCGTCAGACGTTGACCACGCTCAATTCGCTGTCTAGTTTCAGCGTCGAGATCAGTCGAAAACTGGCTAAAGGCGGCTAGCTCGCGGAACTGAGCTAAGTCAATACGAAGCGATTTAGCCACACTCTTTACAGCTTTGGTCTGAGCATTACCACCTACACGTGACACGGATAGCCCGACTGAAATAGCTGGTCGGATACCCTGGTAGAACAAATCAGTTTCCATGAAAATCTGGCCGTCAGTTATCGAGATCACGTTGGTTGGAATGTAGGCGCTAATGTCACCAGCCTGGGTTTCAATTATCGGCAGAGCAGTGAGAGAGCCAGCTCCAAGCTCATCGCTGAGCTTTGCCGCGCGCTCAAGCAGGCGGGAGTGCAGATAGAAAACATCACCAGGATAAGCTTCACGCCCGGGCGGGCGGCGAAGCAACAAAGACATCTGTCGATAAGCTGCAGCGTGCTTAGTTAGATCGTCATAGATAATCAGAGCGTGCTGTTTATTATCACGAAAATATTCACCCATTGTACAGCCGGCGTAAGGTGCTAGATATTGAAGGCTGGCTGGATCGGCAGCACTAGTAGCAACCACGATGGTTTGCTCCATAACGCCTTCGCGCTTCAACCGCTCAACTAACCGTGCAACTTTACTAAGCTTTTGGCCAACAGCCACGTAAATATTTATTACGCCTGAGTTCTGTCGCTGTTGATTAATCATAGTATCGACCGTTACTGCCGTCTTACCGGTCTGGCGATCACCAATGATAAGCTCACGCTGCCCTCGGCCAATCGGCACCATAGCGTCAATTGCGGTAATGCCCGTCATCAACGGCTCGTGCACGCTTTTTCTATCTAATACACCTGGTGCAGTACGTTCCACACGAGCAGTTTTTGTTGTCTTAACAGCGCCTTTTCCGTCAAGCGGACGACCCAATGGATCGACAACCCTTCCAACAAGCTGAGGACCCACCGGCACTTCAAGCACTTTGCCAGTTAGCTTGACCGTTGCGCCTGCCTTAACCAGTGTGTCATCGCCTAGAAGCACAGCGCCAATCTCATCTTCGCCTAGGTTAAAAGCAAATGCTGTAATTGCCGTGCCGTCGGTTGCAGTGATTTCAAGCATCTCGTTATAGCCAGCTTTGGTTAGGCCGTATATCCAGACCACACCGTCGCCAATGCGAGTAACAACACCTGTATTTTCAATTTCGGGACGAGCTTTTAATTCATTGATGGCTGCCCGGATTTCATCTGATAAGTCCTTTATGGAGATGTCTTTGGGGCTCATGCAGCACCTCCGTTACTCAGTCGCTTAAAAGTATCGAGCTTGGCTTTAACGGTCATATCAAGCTGCTCGTTCGGCAATTCGATGCGCACACCGCCAATCACCTCGGGCTTGATGTCAGTATCAATTTCAGTCTCTTTAGCGTGAGGATAATCTCGCTTTAAAATATCTTTGACATCAGCAATTATGTGCTCAGGTAATTCGTGAGCACTAACTACATCAACCTCAACTATGCCGTGATCAATTCTATATTGCATAATATCTCGGATTAGTGACTCGAGATCATGCGTCCGTCGTTCTTCAAGCAAATAAGCAGCAATAGCTCCGGCAAGTGTGCGAACATCCTCAACATGTAAAGTACGTTCGCCCAATATTGTCGCAAGGTCACTTCTCGGAATCATTTATTACGACCCTTCAAAGCTTTTTCTATAATTTCGGCGTCTTTTTTAGTGTCGACTTTCTCACCGACGATTGCTTCAGTTGCTTCGGATACCAAGCCGACTATTTCTTTTTCAAGTTTTTTGCGAGCTTGCTCTGATTCCTCAGCAATACGTTCTTCAGCGTCCGTCATCATTGAGTCAACCTTGCGTTGAGCATTCTTCTCAGCTTCACGTATAATTTCGCGGGCCTCTTTATGTCCGGTTGCAATTATGTGGTCTGCTTCTATGCGAGTGTCGCGCATGACCTTTGCTACGTCATCCTCAAGTTTTTCGCGCTCCTTTGCCATCTCCTGTCCGGCCTTTACACCTTCATCTATAACTTTACGGCGCTCTTCGAGCAGGCGAACAATCGGCTTAAAAGCATATTTCTTAAGCAAGGCGAAAACTATTAGAAAAGTAAGTAACTGTATGATAAATGCGCCTGGGCTAATACCCAATGCACCAATACCTGAAGTTTGAGCCTCTTCTGCAGCAAAAATGAACTGAACCATGTACGTCCTTTGCTCCGATTTATTTGATGATGAAAAGTGAAGCGAACACTAGTAGCGCCATAAGCTCAACGATAGCAACGAACACCAGGATCTGGCCTAGGAATTTTGCTGATTCTGGGTTTCGGCCGACGGCATTCATAAAAGCGTTACCGATCAGGCCAACACCGATGCCTGGGCCTATCATGCCGGCACCAAGCATGATGCCTTTACCGATGACCTCTACGTTACCTGTTAGTTCTCCTAAATAAAACATGCTTTATCTCCCTTAATTTACGTTATTAATTGATATAGTCACATTCATGATACCTGGGCCTCAACATTCTTAGCGGTTGACTCCAGCGCTTCAGCGTCGTCGTGACCGTGCTTTACTGCTAATGAAAGGTAAGTAACGGACAGCATAACAAAAATATAAGCCTGTAATAAACAGACACCTAGTTCCAGAATCAAAAACGGAAAGGCAGTTATGGGCGCAGCGAATTTACCAAGATAGGCAAAAACCGAAATAATAATTTCACCAATGGCAATGTTAAGGAACAATCGAAGTGCTAAGCTAAAAACCCTGATAAGCTCGTTGAATACTTCGTAGAGGCCGACAACATAAGTGAGCGGATTCCAAAGTTTACCAGCAAAATAATGGCGCAAATGCCGCACTGGTTCTGATTCGCGAATAGCAAAATATTGAATCAAAACCATTGAGATTACTGCTGCGGCAAGCGTGCCGTTAAGGTCCGCTGTAAAGGCCCTGAAAACAGGTGTTCCATTATAAGTAAAAGCCTCGCCAACTCCCGGTAATAGTCCAAGTATGTTACTAAATGCTACAAAGAAAAATATCGTCGCAAAGTAAGGTGCATACTGTACGGCTTTGGCTCGGTCTCCCAGACTGCCTTCGACCACACCGACGATAAATTCTGTCCCGACCTCAACAATCTGCGTAAACCCGCCTTTGGGTCTCATCGTCATACGTTTAGCTATGATTGCAAACAGGCCAATAAGAAACAGGGAACAAACCCAGGCAAAAACCATCGAATTGGTTACAGTGAACCCGTTCAATTCAAAAAGCCCACCAGGCGCAATGTGTACGCTGGGGCCAGACTCAGTCGCCACCAGGCTAAACAAGTTCATCATTCTGTAGACTTCTCCTTATCTTTGTCTTCGGCTTGATTCTTTGCAACTCCTTTAAGTGTTTTGGCGACCACCGCTACCGCCAGAGCTACAGCTATGACTAGTGATGCTAACGTATAAGATGGAGAGCTATGAAAGTGAGCATCTAGTTTAGTACCAATGAATACAGGTACCAAGATTGTCAGAGCCAATTGCCAGCTCATATTGAGAGCTGCATTCAGAAAATCCTGGCGTGCAGCCATCACAGCCATGGAGCGTTCCATGTCTTCAATAGACGTCGTCTTCTTGGCGGCGGCTTTCCTCATTCCTGGATTAACTATATCAGTCTAAACAGATTAGCTCAAGGGGGTTGAATACATATTTCATACCAATGTAGACCAGTAATACCAAAAGTGCTGGAGAATAACAGCAATGATTATGAGATACCAGCTGATGAGTACATCTCCGTGGTGTCGATCTAGAAAATTCACAGCACGCTTTAGTCGAGTCGGCGTGGCCAAGTGTCTCTCGCGTAAATTATAGAGCGTAGTGTATAAAAATATAGGGATGGTAACTGACCAGACGGCCATACAGTAGGGGCACAGGGCGCCAATACGAAAAATGGTCTGAAATTGTAGCCAAGTTATAAAGATAGCTCCAAAGAAAGCTCCCGCCTCTAGGCCAAGCCAAAACCATCGCTTGAAATTAGCACCAGCTAGGAGGGCCATGCCAACAGTAAGTACGATACTGAAACCAACCAAGCCAATGATAGGATTCGGGAAGCCGAACGCACTTGCTTGATGTGTATTGATTACTGAGCCACAAGCAATTATCGGATTTAGATCGCAATTTAGAGCTTGATGAGGATTTTTAAGCAATGAAAATTTTTCAATGGTAAGTATGGCAGCTGATAACATTCCGATTAGACCACCGACAGCAAGAACATAAGGCAGTGTGTTTGTAAGTGTGCGTAGTTTTGGCTGTCTAGACATGGCCCTAGTGTAGCAAATTAGCGGCCATGCTAAGATAAAAACGTGGTTATTATCTATTCTACGACTTGGTGTGCCTTCTGCCATGCAGCCAAGCAATATCTGGACAAACTAGGTGTTAAATATGAGGACAAGGATGTTGAAAAAGATCGCGAGGCAGCTAGAGAAGCCGTTGAGAAGTCAGGTTCCATGGGCGTGCCGGTAATTGATGTTGATGGCACGGTGATCCTGGGCTTTGACCGTCCACGCCTTGATGCCGCACTGCGCGACAAAAAGCTTATTTAGCGTATGCTCTTTACAATCCTACGCTATATCTGTTACATTCAAAGTGTAAATAGGAGGTAGATATGGCTACAAACCCAAACCTACCTGCGTCAGTACCCGAGTTTTACCTTGACGACTCTGTAGCTCAAGAAGACCGTCTTGTAATGGAAAGCCTCCAGAGATTTATGCAAGATGCACCAGATCTGGCCGAAGAAAGCCTTAGTACTTACAGAGAGAATGCCTCGTCTGTTGGTAATATTATCAAATTTATGGATGCGAATCCTGAGCATGGAATGCGCATACTAAAAGCATGGCACATTATGTTCGAAAACCAGATAGACTTTGATCTCTCATTTGACCCGGCAACTGAAGCAGAAATTGACAATGATCCTTTCTTCCGTAAGGCATATGATAACTTTCAAGCAACTAAAGATCCTGTAGAACGAGATCGGTTTCGCCATCGTAAGTTTGTGATCTTCATGAAGCGTGCGCGAGACGCTGCTTAGAACTCATCCAAGGTACAATACACATTGTGACTTTTGAGGATTATAAAACTAAGGATTCTGTAGTTATTGTCTATACCGGCGAAGGCAAGGGCAAAACAAGTGCTGCTGTAGGCTTAATGGCCAGGGCGCTTGGCAATCGTTGGAATGTAGCATTTATTCAGTTTATTAAGTATTGGGGTGTTGGTGAGCACGTATTTATCAGAGACATTATGCCGTTATATAAAGATCAATTATTTTTCCATAAAGGTGGCAAAGGATTTTATAAAGCCGGTGATCTGAGCGAAAAGCACATAACCGAGACTCAGCACAAAAAAGCGGCCATAGATACATACAAAGTAGCTATGGAATGTGCTACTGGTGGAAAATATGACTTGGTTATTTGTGATGAGATCAATAATGCTGTCCACGATGAGTTACTAAGTGAAAAACAACTAGAAGAGCTGATCAAAAAACGCAGCCCAAAGACTAGCCTTTGCCTGACCGGACGCAACTTTCCCGATAAATTACTGGTTCATGCCGACATTGCAACCAATATGACCAAAATTAAGCATCATTTTGACGATAAGTTCTTGGCCAATAAGGGTATAGATTTTTAGGTAAGATATAAGGCTAGTCAGAGCAGTAGAATGTACTTTTTGATTTGCTAGCCTTAGACTAAAAGCATGCATAAACCCACTCTATATCTAATGTTGGGGTATCCTGGGTCGGGCAAAACAACGACAGCTAAAATTATCCACGAGCTGACCGGAGCTGTACATTTGTGGGCCGATCAAATTCGCAACGAAAGATTTTCTGATCCCAATCATTCTCACGAAGAAAACTTAGAGCTCTACGCTTATCTAAACAAACTAACAGCCGAATTATTAGCTACAGAGCAAAGTGTTATATTTGACACTGCTTTCAACTTTTACAAAGACAGAGAGCATTTACGTAAAATCGCCCAAGAGCATAATGCCATTGTGCGTCTTATATGGGTTCAGACACCTAAGCCTATTGCCCAAGAACGAGCTACCCATCCTGAGCATGCAACGGCCAATACTTACGTGCATGCAATGTCTACGGAGCAGTTTGAGAGAATCAGCAATGATTTAGAACCACCCCACAAAGACGAACCATACGTTGAGATTGACGGAACAAAAGTAACCCCGGTATATATCCGCGAAAAACTTACGTTAGAATAGGCTAATGTCAAAGCGACGAGCAAAGAAACAAATTGTTAGTTTAGCCAGTGGGCTCTTGTTAGTCGGTATAGGTTGGTATTTGAACCAACATCCAATGACCACTGCGCGTATAACTCAATCAGCACCAGCTGGCACATATCGGGTAGTAAAGTTCGACGACGGCGATACGATCGGAGTCGATATGAATGGTCATACGGAGACGGTTCGTTTTATTGGCGTCGATACACCCGAGACCCACGATCCTAGAAAAGCCGTGCAGTGTTTCGGCATAGCGGCAGCTGCCTTCACCAAACAACTCATTGGTGACAATCCAGTCAGACTAGAAGCTGATCCCCTAAGCACTAATCGTGATCGTTATAACCGTCTACTACGATATGTCTATCTGCCAGATGGCCGATTAGTAGAAGCCGAGATTATCAAACAAGGCTACGGCTTTGCTTATACCAGTTTTCCATTTACCAAGTCGGATGAATTTCTGGCTTACCAAAAAGATGCACGTGAACAAAACAGGGGACTATGGAGCAGTTGCCAGCCGGCACCTAACCAATATGGCGGATTCACCTCAAATAACGCTGAGTAATCTACTGACGATTGTTACGACTCTCTTTAAATCTCCATAAGTAACGGTCGACAACGGCAAAGGGAGCTACCCAGATCATGGTATACCACGCAATGGAGAATAGTACGGTTCTCAGCTTGCTCACGTGCAGACTAAAAGTCCGTACAGCACGGAATTGGTATCTGGCTTGGAAAGCTAAGGGGTGGTGAGCAGCACGAAACGAACAGCTCACTTTTAGCCCGGCTACATGGCTGATCTTTCCTAGGCGCGCTAAGGCAAATGATAACTCGTAATCTTCCCATATATCTGGACGATACGCTAATCGGTCTCGGACGCTTTGCCAGGCGCTTTTTCTGATAGCCATGTTCCCACCCCAAAGCATTGTATGCCCAGAAAAAAGCTTGCTTATCAGCTGATGGTACAGACGAAATGCAAAACTACCAATAAATTTTAATGGCACATCGTAAGGATCGGCATCCCCTGTGATTGCTAAGGTGTCTCGCGACTGCTCAAAAACCCGTATGACTTTTTTGGTCCAGTTTCTGGGTAAAACGGTATCGGCATCGATTCGCCCAATTATATCTCCCTTTGCCATGTCAAATCCAAGCCTTTGTGCATAGGTCTGATGTTGCTTTTTTTCATGTAAAATTTTTACAAAAGAATAGCTCTTGGCTATGCTAATGCTGCGGTCGGTTGAGTTATTGTCAACTACTATTACTTCGTTGGGCATTACGATTTGTTTCGCAACCGCATCTAGACATGCGGTGAGGTGGTTTTCCTCATTATAAACTGGTATAACTATGCTTAAGCTTAATCCCTTAGTCACTATGTAAAGCCTATCAAATGACAAGCAAACGCCAAACCCACGCAGACTCCGAGGGCCCATCGCCCAAACAACTCTTCCGCGCTATAAGGAAGTGGCCCAGACGGTGGTGGAGTAAAAGCATCGCTCATAAAGTATTAGCGATATTTCTAGCGGTTATTATTATTTGTGTCGGCAGCATGTGGGGTATTGCCCAGTGGTATATACACAAACACGCTAATGAACCAATGCAACTAGGCGCAACATTTATACCTGACTACGCCCATGTTCTTGGACTTGATCCTGAGACAACCCTAGACGCAATGATCGACGAGCTAGGTATTAGACATTTTCGTTTTGTAAGCTATTGGGAAAATGGAGAAAAAAATGAAGGAGAATATGATTTCTCGTTTCTAGATTGGCAATTTGCAAAGGCCAATGCCGTTGGTGCAAAAGTGGATCTGTCTATTGGGCTAAGGCAACCGCGTTGGCCTGAGTGTCATATGCCAGACTGGGCGGAGAATATGGCCAAAAGTGCATGGGAAGCTAAGCTCCAAAACTATATTCAAGCAGTCGTGGAACGCTACAAAGACAATCCGGCACTGGACTCCTACCAGCTAGAAAATGAATATTTCCTGAAGGTTTTCGGTAATTGCCCAGACTTTAGCCGCGATAGGCTTGTAGCAGAATATAATCTGGTCAAAAGTATAGATCCTAAACACACGTTAGTTGTCAGTATGAGTAATAACGCTATTGGCTCGCCTATTGGAAAGCCAACGCCAGATGAGTGGGCCATATCAGTATATAAAAGAGTTTGGGACAAAACCGTAACCAAGCGTTATTTCGAATATCCAATTCCGGCTTGGTACTACGCATTTCGAGCAGGTTGGACTGAGCTTACCAGGGGTCATAATTCTTTTATTCATGAATTGCAGGCCGAAGCTTGGGCTCCGGATGGCTATGACATAGAAACTGCGCCGACTAGCGAGTTATACAAATCGCTTAACCCAGAGCGCCTCCGCGCTCGTTTCCGGTATGGGGAGGCAACTGGGATGCGAAAAATTGATCTATGGGGAGTGGAGTGGTGGTACGCTATGAAAGTTAACCGTGGTCAACCACAGCTATGGGATGTAGCAAGAGAAGAATATGCCCGTTTTAATCGGCCGTGACCTGCAAGACAAAGCTGGCACTGCGACGAATATTATCTCCTGTGGAGTGATCTCCAGACTCACGAAAAGTCCTTATACTTCTTTCTAGGTAAAGAGTAGACTCATCTGGGCAAATCAGTGAATCGTCCATATGCCCCACCGTAATACGTGGCGCGTCCTGTCGATTTTTTCCAATAATATTGAGCTGGCGAAGACTTCTGTTGGTAGCAGCGCCGCTAAAGCCGGCCAAAGTTGCTCCTATATCAGAAAGGGCATAGGCAGTTACACTCCTTGCGACCGCTTTCTTGTGTTTCTTTTGAGCTTTTGGATCACTTAGGTCAATACCTCTTGCTTCTAGCAGAGCCGGCGAATCACTATCCACCACGTTTTGAAATAAATTTTTGCCTGATTTAGAAAATGCACGCATTATAGCTAGTCCGCCCAAAAAGCCACGGTCTTTTCCTCTAGCGTATTCAACTGCCCCCAATTTATCTACTTTTCGTATGCCTCGTTGTTCGTTAGTTAACATCTGAAAAGCAGTTTCCACACTGACGTCTGCTCCCAACGAATAGCCATATAATATTAATTCCTGGTCATCCCCGGGGTTAACTTCTTTAATAACTGTCAAAACACGGTCTGCCATTGGCTGCCAATCACCCTTAGCAATCTTTTTCAGATCCTCTTTTTGGTACTGGTTATCCTTAGGGTCATAAGGCTGAACGCCGACTAGACAATAATCTTTACCAAGTACTTTTTGATAGGCAAACATGTGGACTTGTTCTGACGGGTTAGATAAGCTGCCGCTATAAGCAAGAGGCATAAATACAAAAGCTTTTGCTTCTGCCCGGTCACCAAATTGCATGTAAGGTACCACGGAACCATCGAAAGCTTCTGCTTTTTTTATAGGTGGTATATAAAGGTCAGCGAAGCTTAAATATTCGAAACCGGCCGTGTCTAAACGCAGGTTGGCCTCGACTCCATAGGCAATGCTAGACATAATTTCCAAATTATAGCATTTAATATTAATTTTGTCCAGTTAAGCTTATCCTTTACAATAGAAGCGTTATGGCCAAGAAGAAGCAAGGCACTACCAAGAAAATCTCTAATCGTCGCGCACGTTATGACTACGAGCTAGGTGATCAGATTGTTGTGGGCATTGCTCTTAGTGGCGCAGAAACTAAGGCCTTAAGAAGAGGGCATGGCCATATCCGTGGAGCATACGTAACGATTAAGGATAACGAGCTTTGGCTCATCAACGCTACCATAACCAGCGATTCTTCAATCAAGATAGAGGAGTCCGAACAGACACGTTCACGTAAGCTTTTAGCAAAACACCGCGAAATTGTTGCTTTGATACAGGCAAAGCAACAAGGTAAGGCAATTATTCCGCTTGAGATTCTAACTTCTGGACGTTACATAAAAGTCCGAATTGCAGTAGGCCGCGGTAAAAAACGCTATGATAAACGTCAAACCCAAAAACAACGCGAAGCCATGAGGCAAGTAGCGTCAAAAATTCACCAATAGAAATCGGTAGTCTATACTACTAATCATTAGCATTTTGATATCAAATTATGGCGATTAGCAAATTCCTACTAGACTCTGAGCAACAATACCGTTCTGAGCTTCGCATACGCAACAAATGGATGGTTCGTGTCAGGTGGTACTACATATCTTTGCTACCAGCCATCGCCATAGCCTCGACCTTACTTATATCCTCCGATAAAACACCTGCCCGTCAATACGCAATAGTAGCTCTCACTGGGTTGGCTCTTAACGCTCTACTGTGGTTGGCCACAACCAGACGGCAGGGTAGCACCAATTACTACCGCGCAACAGCCGCTCTTCAAGTTATGCTTGACTTAAGCTTAGCCTCCTTCGTTGTTTATTCACAGAAAGGCCTCATGAGCCGAGCCACACTGTTATATGCAATACCAATACTTGCCGCAGGCATGTTATTCCTAAAAGGCTTTGCTTACGTAGCAGCGGTAATGAGTGCCCTAGCATACGGGGCGACTTTACTCATTTATATGAATTTGCATCCTGGAAGTTATGCACTACATGATGCAATGGTGCCAATAGTCTTTTATGGGAGCGTTTTTGTTGTCTTGGCAGCGATAATATCACTCTATAGTACTGTCAACGCCATGGATGAGCGACAAAAATCGTATACAGAATTAATGGCAATGCTAAGGCACCAGCTATACCATCCCACCGGAGTCATAGCCGCACTAGTCGAAATGCTTGAGAGAGGGGAGTCTTACAGTAAACTGTCTCCGAAAGATCAGGGTTATGTAAGCCAAATAAAAGCCGAGGGCCATCGCATGAATACCATGATTGCTAATTTAATTGAGGCCGTTCAAGACGCAGATGCCGCAGTAGTTCACGCCGATGAACCGATTAACATAATTAATCTGGTTGATAAAACAGCAGTTAGTTGCGCCACACGGGCCAAACGCCCCAAAGATCTGAGCGTCAACTACCCCGTTGAATCTCTAATGATAGCTGGACAGCCCGCCCAACTAACAATCGCCCTAGAAAACATCATCGACAATGCTTTCCGCTTTAGTGAGTCTGGCACTCCAGTTAAAGTAAATATCAAGCATAGCGATGCGACGATTGCCATAATTGTGTCCGACCAAGGCCAGGGCATGAGTGACAAGCAACAGAAGCAGCTTTTTCAGCGATTCACTCGTTTCGATGAAGGTACCGAGGATCAAGCAGCCCAACTTTATTCGATGGGACTTGGTCTATATGTCAGTAAAGTTATTGTTGAGCGTCATAATGGTAGTTTAGAAGTAGAGTCTGCCCCCGATAAGGGCACAAAGATAACAATTAGTTTATAATAGGAGAATATATGGCAAAACCGCGAATATTATACGTAGAAGATTACCCAGTTGTTCAGCAGATGTATATTGATGTGCTGAAAAAATATAACTATCCGGTAGATGTGGCCTCCGATGGCAAGGAAGCGCTTGCCAAGGTCCAAGAGAAGGAATACGACTTAATCCTTCTAGACTTATTACTGCCACAGATGAGCGGTATTGAGTTTTTGGAAAAGTACCGAAAGCTAGATCAGCCCGACAAAAAACAAGCTAAAGTCATCGTACTGTCTGATTTCGACAACCCTCAGACCGTGAAGCAAGCTCAGGATCTAAAAGTTGACGATTACTGGATCAAAGTCGAGAACACACCATATCTACTGGCTGAAAATATTGCCAGACTTTTCCCTGAAAAATAATTCATCTGTATTCGGGATTTTCGAAGTCAAAGCGTGAACCTGCGTCCCATTTGGAGCGCTGGTTGCCATAGGCTGGAATACCCCCGTTGTCTTTGAGCATTTTGGCTATATGCATTAAGTTCCAGGTCATAAATGTCGTATTGCGATTAGTGAAATCATTATCAAGGCCGGTCCGTGTACCATCTTCTTGTTTATCGCCATAGCTGGCACCCGGGCCAACTTCACCAATCCAGCCGGCATCGGCCTGCGGTGGTATTACACAACCTAGGTGTTGCAAGCTATAAAGCGTATTCATAGTGCAATGTTTCACACCATCTTCGTTGCCGGTGATAAGCGAGCCGCCAACTTTGCCGTAGTAGGCATATTGGCCGGCTTTGTTGAGTAGGCTAGAGCAAGCGTAAAGCCGCTCGATAATTTTCTTTGTCATCGAGCTATTGTCGCCAAGCCAGATTGGCCCAGCTAAAACCAATATATTGGCTGCTTCAACTCGTTTGTAGATCTTTGGCCATTCATCTTTTTTGTGGCCATACTCACGCATATCAGGATATACGCCTGTAGCAATATCATGGTCAATTGTTCGGATGACTTCCACCTCTACGCCATGTTTCTCCATAATCGACCGGCTAATATCAATGAGTAATTCAGTGTGGCTTGGAGCAGGTGACTTTGTCAGCGTTCCATTGAAAAAGATCGCCTTTAATCCGATGAAATCCCATTTAGTCTGTTTATTGGTCATGATTTGTGCTCCTCAATTTCTACTTAAGAATAATACCAGAGTCTTGCTCCAGATACCCGCCTCAGATATAATGCCCGAGTCGCCACATTCTCTTACAAGGGAAAAGAGCAGCCCGAGACTTGGATTCATTCCAAGCCCGGCGCGATGAGAA
>CAZLTB010000003.1:0-56680 GCA_964562505.1 uncultured Candidatus Saccharibacteria bacterium | reverse complement strand
GGACACAAGGCTCTTCAAGCCTCTGCTCTACCAACTGAGCTAAAGAGCCACGCAAGACCGGTTTAGCATAGCGCATAAGGGGTAACTTTTCAATAAAACCCCTATTTGATTTCAGGCCGGTGAATTACTCTGCAGGCGCTGAGCATCCTGCAATCTTCGTTCGCTTTCATCGGCAATTTGGGCCTGGCGTTGAAGCTGGCTAACCTGTTTTTCCATATCACCAATTTGGCGTTCGGCGTCTTGCATATCATTAGTCATCCGATCAGCTTGACGCTTCAAATCATCTCTTGTTTTTCGTAGTTGCCCCAGTTGTTGTTTGCGCTGGTCAATTGCCTTGCGTGTATCTAGAACTGTGGTTCTCAACTGATCGCCTACTGCCATATCTGACTCCTTTTCGACTAATCTAGCAAAGAAGCCTTTCGAACTCTATGAGATAAATCATATCAACATTTGCCCAGATGACTAATTCTGGTGGGCGAGGAGGGACTCGACCTTCGCTACGCTCACCCCCCTGGTTGCTAGCGCTCCCGCAGGGGTTTCAGGCGGCTCAGTCCACAGGACTGACCGTTCTCGTCCTGCATCTATCAAATATAAAATCCCGCAAAAGCGGGCTTCTCTATTTGGTGGGCGAGGAGGGACTCGAACCCTCAAGGCTTTTGGCCAGCGGATTTTAAGTCCACCGCGTATACCAATTCCGCCACTCGCCCATGACTTTGGATAACCTTATATTTTTATCATGAAAACAGGGTGTTTCCTAGTGTATTCAGCTTATGTAATTCTATTTGCGTGCCAAGGCTGTAGCGTTATCCAATTACTCAGTGCTATACTGTAACCACAGAGTAAATAGGAGAATTCCAAGGGATGATTTGGCTTATTGTAGTTCTGGTTGCGCTTGTGGTGGCGGGCGTTGCTATGTACAACGGTTTGGTCCGCGCCAATGTTCGAGTTGATGAAGCATGGAGCGACATAACTGTCCAACTGAAGCGACGTTATGACTTGATTCCAAACCTGATTAATTCCGTCAAGGGTTACGCAACTCACGAAAAGGCAGTCTTTGAAAAAGTTACCGAGGCTAGAGCAAACGCCTTGAATGCTCAAGGTGTGGCAGAAACTGCAAAAGCTGAGAATCAATTCCAGCAAGCTTTGAAAAGTATATTTGCCGTGGCTGAGGCGTACCCTGATCTAAAGGCAACTGAAAACTTCCAACAGCTTTCCGCCGAACTTACTGATACTGAAGATAAAATCCAAGCGGCTCGGCGTTTTTACAATGGCTCAGCCCGTGATCTTAATACAAAAATTAAGGTTTTTCCTACGAATATTTTTGCTGGAATGTTGGGCTTCAAACCACGAGAATTCTTTGAAGTCGAAGAAGCTGAAGCGGCTGCTATCAACCAAGCGCCTAAAGCTGAATTTTAGAATTTTTCGGAGCAAGCTAAATGTATAGCCAGATTGCCGCTAACAAGCGCAAGTCGGTTTTGATTATGTTCTTTTTTGTCGCGCTTGTAGCAGGGCTAGGTTGGCTATTTGGACAATTTACTGGGCGGCCAGCCATTACTCCGTACGTTTTAATCGGAGCATTGATCTACTCAATCATAATGTATTACAGCGGTTCGAGTCTGGCATTGTCTGTCAATGGAGCAAAGCCAATAGCCAAGCGAGATAACCCACGCCTTTACCGCATCGTAGAAAACCTGAGCATCACTGATGGTTTGCCAACTCCTGAGATTTATTTAATTGGTGATCCCTCGCCCAATGCCTTTGCGACTGGCCGTGACCCTAAACATTCATCGGTAACGGTCACGAGTGGTTTGCTCGAAGTTATGAATGACAGCGAGCTGGAAGGCGTGATTGCGCATGAGCTTGGGCACGTCAAAAACTACGATATACGCGTGTCAATGATCGCGTTTGCTCTGGTCGCAGTGGTAAGTTTGTTCGCCGATATTATGCTTAGAATGACCTGGTTCAGGGATGATAACGAAAATGGGAATAACAATCAGGTTTTTATAATACTCGGGATTGTGGCAGCTATTTTGGCTCCGGTGATAGCAACCCTAATTCAGCTGGCCGTATCCAGACAACGTGAATACTTAGCAGACGCTACTGGCGCTTTAACTACCCGATATCCTGAAGGTCTTGCAAATGCCTTGGCTAAAATCAAGCAAACCGGTGGCACACTGAAAAGGCAGAATGCCTCAACTGCCCACCTATTCTTTGCCAATCCATTGAAAGGACATAGCCTAGCAAATCTATTCAGTACGCATCCGCCTATCGACCAGAGAATTGCTCGTTTACGCGAAATGGACACCCGTAGCTAAAAATGGCAAAAAAAACCAACAAAGGACCAGTTAAAAAGATAAAGAAAACTAAAGGCGAGACCGTCACTCGACGTCTGAAAATGGGTAGATACGAGTCATTTCGTTTACAGAAACGCATTTCTCATCCAAAACCTAAATTAAAAAGTGCGTTTAGAATATTCACAAATAGTTTGAAGCTGCTTATCAAAAACTGGAAAATATTCGGGCAAATTATACTTATCTACATAGTGCTTGATATTATTTTGGTTAAGGGACTGAGCTCTAGCAGCCATTTAACCGAAATCAAAAAAAGCTTCCAGGATTTATTCGCTGGCACAAATGCTCAAATTACGACAGGTGTGACTTTGTTTGGATTGTTGCTGGGCTCGGCTGGCAATACAGGCAGCGAACTGTCTAGCGCTTATCAGCTGATGTTGCTGCTAATAATAAGCTTGGTCGTGATCTGGACTTTGCGCCAGGTATTAGCTGGTGAAAAAATAGGCTTAAGCGATACATTCTATAAAAGTCTTTACCCGCTTGTGCCTTTCTTATTGGTTTTGATTGTGGTTGGTATCCAGCTCTTGCCTATCCTAGTTGGCGGGTTTCTCTACAACGTTGTCTTGGCAGGTGGTTTGGCGGTGACCTTGTTAGAAAGGATTCTCTGGGGAATTCTTTTATCCTTATTCGGCATATTCTCGCTATATATGGTCTGTTCATCACTTTTTGCTCTCTACATAGTTACCCTGCCTGATATGCGCCCCTTGCAAGCTTTACGCTCTGCCCGTGGACTCGTTCGTTATCGTCGCTGGTTGATCATGAGAAAGGTAGTTTTTTTACCCATAGTTTTGCTTATTATTGGGGCGATAATTACTATACCAATAGCTCTGTTTCTTACACCAATTGCTGAATGGGTATTTTTTGTGCTGACAATTTTGGCATTACCTGTCATACATAGTTACATGTACTCGCTATATAGGGAGCTTTTATGAGCAAAGAACAGGCTGAAGAACGCATCCAAAAACTTCGTAGATTAATCAATGATTATCGGTATCACTACCATGTTCTTGACGAGTCGACTATGAGCGAGGCTGCTGCCGACAGCCTCAAACATGAACTTTCGCAACTCGAAGAAAAATTTCCCGAATTGATCACATCTGATTCGCCAACTCAGCGTGTGGCTGGGCAGCCTCTTGAAGGGTTCAAAAAAGTCCAACATAGCTCACGCATGCTCAGCCTGAATGATGTATTTAACCGCCAAGAATTGGAAGCTTGGATGACCCGAATCGCCAAGATAATTCCAGGCCACAATCTGGAGCTTTTTGCGGATCTTAAGATGGATGGCTTAGCCTGTGCTTTGGTGTACCAGGATGGCAGATACACTCAAGCCATAACGCGTGGGGACGGTTTTGTCGGCGAAGACGTTACCAATAATGTAGCCACTATCAATTCTGTACCTTTTCAGCTTAGAACCGCAAAGGGCTACGAAAATTTTTTGCGTGGTCGAACCGAAATTCGTGGCGAGATTATAATGCTTCGAAAGGACTTCGATAGCCTAAACAAAAAGCGCGAGGAAGAGGGATTGCCGCCATTTATGAATCCCAGGAATCTCAGCGCAGGCACTATTCGCCAGCTTGATCCCAAACTTGTCGCCGCTCGGCCAATGCAATTCCGAGCTTATGACCTAATCCGTGAAGACACGGACAAAGTATCAACTTATAAGTTTGCTTATGAAGCTCTAAGAGCAATTGGCATACCTGCCAACTCCGAGTCCAGTGTCTTTAAAACTATTGATGAGGTGGTAAAGTTTGCCGACGACTGGGAAGAAAAGCGTCATAAGCTACCATTTAACACAGATGGATTAGTTATTAAAATCAACGACCGGGCTACTTATGGTGAGCTAGGTGTAGTTGGTAAAGCTCCGCGTGGAGCGGTGGCTTTCAAATATGCCGCCGAAGAGGCTACGACGGTGGTTAAAGACATTGTCATAAGCATCGGGCGCACTGGCGCTGCAACACCCGTAGCAGTCTTCGACCCAGTGATAGTTGCCGGGACAACCGTACAGCATGCATCACTCCATAATGCCGATGAGATTGCTCGTAAAGACATCCGGATCAGTGACACGGTCGTTATCTTCAAAGCCGGGGACATTATTCCTCAGGTAAATAAAGTTTTAACAGAACTTAGGCCAAAAAACGCCAGAAAATTCGATATGGAAACTGAACTCGGTCGCCAATTTCCTGATCTTGAATTCATACGCCCAGAAGGCGAAGCGGTCTACCGAGTTAAAGGCGCAACAAGTAAGATACTGCTTAAACAAGAGCTGGAGCATTTCGCTAGCCGAGGCGCACTTGATATTGATACGCTTGGCGAAAAGAATGTTGGAGCCTTAGTCAAGGCTGGACTGGTCAAAGATCTGGCAGATATTTACACCCTTACAAAGGAACAAATCTTAGGCCTTGAGCGCTTTGCCGAAATCTCAGCCGAAAAGCTTGTTGGTGCTGTTCAGGCTAAAAAGCAACCGCCTTTGGCCCGATTCATTTACGGATTAGGTATTCGTCACGTTGGCACCCAAACTGCAATTGATCTATCTAACCATTTTAAGCGTCTTGATAGTTTGGGCAGCGCTTCACTCGAAGAACTACAATCAGTGGAAGGTATCGGTGATATTGTGGCTGAATCAATTCTACTGTGGTTTGATGATGAAGATAATCAGAAGTTGTTGGCAAAATTCCGCCGCTTGAATGTCTGGCCGGATGACGTGAAATCAACTGGCGGAAAATTGAGCGGCAAGAATTTCGTTATAACCGGAACCCTGGAATCGATGAGCCGCGATGAAGCAGCTGAAAAAATCCGAGCGCTAGGAGGCACCTTCCAGACAAGTGTCGCTAAAGACACGGATTTTCTAGTGGTTGGCGCCAATGTCGGCGAATCTAAACTTACCAGAGCTCGCGATCTTGGTATCAAACAAATCAAAGAACCTGAGCTGCTAAAAATGCTTAGATAGCGGCGCGTGAAATAAAAATCCGGATATATTTCCGGATTTTTCCATAGTGGAGCTAAGGTGGGAAGTTATAGTATAATCCCCTGGACAAGGGCGCTTAGCTCAGTTGGCTAGAGCATCTCGTTTACACCGAGAGGGTCGGGGGTTCGAGTCCCTCAGCGCCCACCATAGGATTGATTCAGCTATTATCAATGCGCGAGTGGTGGAATTGGTAGACACGCAGCCTTGAGGTGGCTGTGCCGCAAGGCGTGGAGGTTCAAGTCCTCTCTCGCGCACCAATGTGAAAGCCGGCCGCTAGGTCGGTTTTTGCATTGGTACGTAAGGTTCTTGAACCTCCAGGCAGGTTAGCACTGCGCGTTGCCAGAGCGCTGTCCTCTCTCGCGCACCAGCTTAATTTCGACGTTTTTGCCTTGACCAACTATATCTTTCGGCAAATGACAGTAGACCTCGGAAAGCTACGATCGCCCATATCACATTGAGCACTACGCTGATAAAGGCATGTAAATGAAATTGGTATACGATCAGGAGCAATGCCCCAATGGTGTTGTCTAGTTCATATATGAATGATTTATTTTTCCACTTTCCAATGCTGGTACGGTAAAAACCTAGCAATATCAAACAGGCACCCATGGTCCCTAGGATATTGAAGAAAAGTGTTTCGCTCATGCTTATCAGCCGCCCGGCAGATGATCGTACAAATGATTTAGGCCGTACTCATGTCGTAGGAGCGGTTTTATGGACTCTAAAGTAACGTCCATTTTTACCCCTGGATTCAAAGTTCCGTAAGGATCAAATAACTGCTTCACCTTTTGGAATAATTGATAGATCTCGTCACCATAAAGCGCCTTTAAGTATGGAGCACGAAGCCGACCATCACCATGTTCAGCACTTGTACTACCTCCCATTTCGATAATCATTTTGTAATATTCGTCCATTAGTTTAAAAACTTTCTGACGGTGGCCTACCTGACTTAAGTCAAGCAGCGGCTGCATATGAATATTGGCATCTCCTGCATGACCCCACATAGCTGCCTTGAGCCCGTGACGTTCAAAAATTTCGTAAACGTTTTTAATATAAGTTCCGAATTTATCAATAGGTACAATACCGTCTTCAATTATCGGTACTGCCCTCAGATTGCCTTCATTATGAGTTATGACGGTGGCAGCACTGCGGCGAATTTTCCAGAGTTCTTCTTTTTTTGATGTCTCAGTCTCCTCGCGATATGCCACCTGGTATTTGTTAAGTAACTTCTGTACCCGTCTAAGCTGGTGCTTCTGTATACGATCACTCTGGTCATCAAATTCTATTAATAATACAAGTTTTGGCAATGGTGGTTCGATAATGCCCTTGAGCATATTAGGATTATGCTTCTGGACAAAAGAAAGCAACTGCTCGTCAACCATTTCTATAGCACTGGGTAGGTCTGATGACTTACGAATTTCGAGAATAACCTGTTCAGCCAATTGTATATCGTCAAACAGAGCTGCCATAAGAGTAGTGTTTGGATTATAGTTTCTGGTTTCTAGTGTCGATTCTGTGACTATGCCGAGCGTGCCTTGTGAACCTACGAACAATGGCGTCAGATCAAATGAGCCATCTCGCTTGATCAGGTCAAGCGCATAGCCGGCTGAATTTTTGGTGGTTTGAAGTGTTAGCTGTTTAACTAGCCCGTGGTTTTCCTCCAGAAGAACATCCAGAGTTCTATAAATTTCACCTTCAAAAGTCGCCAGTCCTAATTTTTTATTAAGTTCGCGCTTGTTTAGCTTCCCGGTTTCAATAATCTCGCCGTTTGCCAACACTACCCTTAGACCCTTTACGTATTCCCGCATACTGCCATATTTGATGGTTTTCTCTCCGCCGGCATTGTTAGCAATTGCACCACCAACTGTGCTGTATTCAAATGAGGCAGGGTAAGGAGGTAAGAAGCGATTGTGTGTATGCAAGGCCTGCTGTAATTTTCCATAGTTAATACCTGGCTCGACTATGACTTCACCGCTCTTGCTATCAAACTCCATAATTCGATTCATGTGAGCGGGAAAAACCAAAATGACTCCGGAACCTATGGCAGCGCCGCCTTGATCCGTACCAGCTCCTCTGGCAGTCATTGGTATAATGCGGCCTCTTTCTGCCAACTGCCAGGTGAAACGCGCGGTTTTACGTACATCATTTTCGTTCTTGGGGTATAGAATGATTCCCGGCGTAATTGTAAAAACACTGCCGTCTGTCGAAAAATAGTGGCGAGCATCTTTACTTGTTATTACTTCGCCGACAATGTGTTCCTGCAGATAGTGTGCAACTTTACTCATATAATAACGTATTGATACCCATCAAAGCTTTAGCGTACTGGGGGATATGATAGCACAGCTGGTGCGCGAGAGAGGACTTGAACCTCCATGGGGTTGCCCCCACTAGCTCCTGAAGCTAGCGCGTCTACCATTCCGCCACTCGCGCTTAGAGCTCTGATATCTTAAGTGTTTTGAGCCCGAAACTCAAGAACGGCCTCTCTACTTATAGACTTTGGTCTGTCGTATCATCCAGTTCGTAACATTATTATATCGATCAGTGGCCGTGTTAAGAACAGGAGGATCAAAATTAAATAGTGTGCCGTGGGTCACGTAAACAAATCTCGGCTGATACAAAGTCAGAGCCGGCGCATCATTTCGCCAAGCCTCAAGAAATGGACGATACTTGATTGCCCTAATTGTTGGATCGGACCTTGTTCGGCCAGCTTCCAAGGCTTTATCGGCAACCTGAGACTTATATTCTGACAAGTTAAGCCGAGTTGTGGAGCGTAGGTCGGCTTGAGAACTGTGCCAATAGGCAAACACATCGGGATCAATTCCTATTGAAATACCGTACAAAAGTGCATCATATTCACGGTTACTGATAATTCTCTGTAGATCGGTATCATTTTCTAAAGTTACCTGAACATCTACACCAATACTTTTCCATATTTTTTTAAGCTCGGTGCTGACATATGAATACTCGCTGCTACTCTGTGAAAACAAATGAAATGTCAAAGGTACGCCGTCCTTAGTTCTGATTCCGTCCTTGTTTTTTACCCATCCGCTCTGATCAAGAAGTATATTAGCCTGGGCAACGTTATAAGGTAACTCTGTAAGGGTTTTGTCATAGCCAAGCATGTTCTCAAGCAAGGGCTCCCTTGCTATTACTGTAGGATAGCCCAAGCCCTGTACCAGAGTAGGTATATCAACCGCACTAACCAATGCTTGTCGAACCCTTACGTCGCTAAGATTGGGCGACGAAGTCTTGAAGAAAACCGTCACTTCCCCAGCCAGCGGTATATCGTATTCGTGTGTATCGGGCTGTCCCTGAATGTTGCTGGGCACTGACGTTAGACCCGCCATGGCATTTAACTCTCCATGTCCGAAGCTATCTATCATCTGTTTTTCGTTGTGAAATGTTCTGATCACAAAGCGCTGTAACTTAGGTTTTTCGCCATAATATTCATCGTTGGGCACTAGTCCAATTTGCTCCTCACGAGTTTCAAGCGTATCACCAGTAACTTCAATCCTATCCCATTTAAACGGCCCCGAACCTACTGGATCGACACTGTTAAACCGTGCAGAACGTAATTGACTAACTGGAATTTGGTCTAATAAATGTTTGGGTACAATACCGTTAGTAAGCGCATACGGAAATGAGCTAAGAACATTAGGCAAAGTAAAAACTACTGTATGTTCATCCGTAGATTCCACCTTAATACCTTGCCAGCTTCCAAGCAGTGGAGATTTTGCATCTGGATTCTGGATAGTCTGATATGTGAATACCACGTCACTGGCCGTGAGAGGTCTACCGTCATGCCAGCGTAGACCTTTTTTCAAATTTATTACGTAACGAATACCGCGATCATCAACTGTCCAGTTATCGGCTAGATCACCAACCAACCTGTTTTTGGAATCATAGTTAAATAGGCCTGAAAAAACCAATTTTGCAGCTGAGCTATCAACTGGACCACTAGCATACAGCGGATTAGTGTTAGTAAAAGAGCCGATGATGCCTTCAGTGAAGCTTCCCCCAGGCTGTGGCGCCAGATTCTGATAATAGTGACTCAGCCCAAGCGTCTGTATAACACTGCCGACGATCAAAAGTGAAATAAGAAGAAGCCAGCCAATCATAAAACGGCGAACCTCAATAAGCTTATCCAGCCTCTTGAAAAAATGGCGCTCCAGGTTCTCTTCGGTTTGTACACCTAAATCTTCAACTTGGCGACGTCTACGCCGGAAGCGCCGGCGCCAACGTAATTTAGTAGTGCGGTCTATCATGTAATGATAAAAGTCCTAAGCGATAACGCTAAGAATCAATGAGCTAGCAAAAATAAAAGCTAAGAGGATTGTTATTTGATGCAAGGTTCTGTCCGACCCTCTGCGTACAGTGTTGACTTCGCCGCCGCCACCGAGTCCTGCCCCCAAAGAAGCACCTCTTGTCTGCATCAAAATCAATACTGTCATAAGCAGCATCGAGACTATTGTTACGTAATTGTAAATGCTCATCTGTCCTCCAGTATAGTGGTCACAAGATAGTTTACCAATCCAATCACCATTCCGACAAGCATGGCAGCACCAAAATTAGTTACATGTAGGCTAGTATAAATCTTGCTAACCAGAAGTACCATGAGGCCATTAATTACTATCATGAACAGTCCAAGACTGAATAGAATTGCCGGTAGAGATAGAATCACAATAATAGGCTTAATTATGGTATTGACGATGGCCAGGATTAAACCGGCGATAATTATAACCGCTAAACGACTGTCATAAGTTATGCGATCACCTAACAAGCCAGCGGCAATCCAAAGCCCGAGCGAACAAACAAACCAACGGATGAGAAAACGAGCTATTGGCCCTCGTTGCATAACGCTTATTGTAATCTAGCCTAGAGAGGCTGGCAAACGCTTGCTTAAGTTTTCATGTCCAGTATCTGTTATTAGTATGTCGTCCTCAATACGAACACCTATATGTTCTTCGGGGATATAAATGCCAGGTTCAACTGTTAAAACCATGCCCGGCTCTAGCGGCTGTTTATAGTCTCCAACGTCGTGAACATCGAGTCCTAAGAAGTGAGATGTTGCATGCGGATAATATTTTCTAATCTGCCTGTGGCTGATGGTTTTAATCACTTTGAGCTGTTTTAATTTCTGGCCCATGTATTGCTCAACCGCTTGCTCATAATCCTTGATCATAACGCCGGGCTTCAAATAATTTTTTGCAAATTCTTGGACTTCTAAAACTACAGCTAAAACCTCTTTCTGCCGTTTAGACAACCGGCTGATCGGGAAAGTCCGCGTAATATCCGCCGCGTAATTCTCGACTTCTGCTCCCGCGTCAACTAGTAGTAGTTCCTGATTGTTAATCTTGGAATTATTGTCAATGTAATGGAGCAAGCATGCATTTTTGCCACTGGCTATTATCGGCTGGTAGGCGTGGCGTGCGCCCCCTGAAATAAATTCTGCGCTTAGCACTGCTTCGATTTCGCATTCATTCTTAAAGGAGTTCCTTTCATGATAAATCCGTGCAATAGACTTGATAGTCATATCTATTGCCTTTTGAATCGCTTTCAGCTCTTGTGGCTGCTTGATGCTTCGAAGGCTAGCCAAATTACTGCGAATATCATTTAATTCCAGCCTGTCGTTGGAAGCTTTGAGGCGCCGGATGAGGCGGGCCCTAGCGGGGTTGGTGTAAAAACCATGCTGCGTAACATAGGCCGGAATTTTGGCAGGTGTTGCCACTCGATCAGATTGGCGTAATGATTTAGCGAGCTGTCTCCAACCTTCTCTGTCGCCCAAAATTTTTGTAACCCCAGAACGTTTGGCAAGTGCATTTCTATTATAGTCACCATCGAATGCAACTCGTGCAGCTCCACGCGTCGGAACTATTAGATATTCTTTACTGTTATCCATTACCAAAACAACATCTGGCTCATTGATGCCAGTCAAATACCAAAAGCTGCTGTCTTGCCGAAACGGAAGCGTTGTATCGCTATTGCGCTGCAAGAGACCATTAGCTGTAACGACAATTAGCGCATCGTCTGTTACTTGCTCGCGCAATCTGGCTCGATTGCTTTTGAAAAAATCGGCTGCAAATATCGAACTCATTATCACTCGACTTTACTTTGTTTATTGTAAGCCCGCAAATATTTAAGCAAAGTCTTTGCCCTTTCTCGGCCAATTGTTTTTTCGATTTCCGAGTCTTTTGCTTCTAATATTCCTTTTATGCTACCAAAAGTCTTTAATAATCTTTTGCGGGTTGCTGGGCCTACTCCCGGAACCTCGTCAAGCAAGCTAGATTTCTGGCGTTTAATTTTCAAAGTTGAGTGATAGCTGACTGCAAAACGATGCGATTCATCACGAATACGCTGCAAAAGCTTCACCAAATTAGTGTTCTTTGGCAAGTCCACCAGCACAAAATCTTGGCTCTCACTCATAAATCCCCCCAACTTATGTAGAACTTCAGACGACAGGCTTACCCCTGATTTGTCTTTTTGGATAACGATTTGTTCTTCGCGCTTAGCCAGTCCAACAAACGGAATATTACTATGACCAGCTTCATCACGTGCTCGGATTGCGGCATCAAGTTGTCCTTTTCCGCCATCGATCAACACCAGGCTTGGCACTCCCCACTTTTTACGATTAACTTCTGAAAGACGACGGGATATGGTCTCATGCATATTATAAAAATCGTCGTTTTTATTAGTTTTAGTTTTGAACTTCCGGTACTCGCTCTTGTCACTTACCCCGTTAGCGAAAACTACCATACTGGCTACCACATCGCTGCCCTGCTGATGGCTAATGTCGTAGCCTTCGATCCGGCGTGGAAATGATTTGAGACTCAAGAGTTCGACCAGTTCACCGAGCGCATGGTCTTTACTAATATCTAAAAATTCTTTATCGCTGAATATTACCTGACGGCTCAGTTTTTGCAGATTGAATAGCTGGTTTCTCTTTTTAGCTGCCTCCTCAAATTGTGAATTTTTTGCTGATTGCTTCATCTCCTTTTCAATTTGTCTTTCGATATCTTTACGCTTGCCTTCTATGACCGCCATAAGTTTACGCAAGTTAGCTCTGTAGTCCTCGAGACGTGTTTTGCCTTCCTCGAGTCCAGGGTCCAGACCTAAATGGTAGTGCAATGTGGCACGTTTTTGCCCAGATACGCGTCGAACAGCGAAAGGAAATACGCGGCGCAACAACTTCAGCGCCTTACGCACACTTAGCGTACTTAGATAGGGCCCGAAGTAGCGCGCGCCATCGTCAAGGGGCCGGCGTGTTGTAGTGACGGTTGGATAGTCACTATCGTAATCAATCCGTACGTAAACCATTGATTTGTCGTCGCGCAGCAAAATGTTATAGCGTGGCATGTAGCGACGTATCAACTCGCCTTCTAAAAACAAAGCATCGAGTTCAGTCTCGACCGTCATCCAGTCAATATCAGCAATTTCGGATATTAGGGCATCTGTCTTAGGGTCCCGGACCCTGCTTTTTTGGAAATATTGCCTGACGCGGTTACTAAGCACCGCAGCCTTACCAACATAAATGATTTCACCATTGGCATCTTTGTGAAAATATACGCCTGGCTGTTTTGGTAGTTCTTTAAGCTTGTTTTCCAGATTGGACATAATTTTTCAATAACCTTCTTTCGACACGTCTCAAATATATAAGTCGGTCTAGGGGATCCGTTCCGAGCCTCTCGACCCAAACGGTTATAAATCCAGAACGTTTGGCACCAAACATATCAGCGAATAATTTGTCACCAATCATTGCAACTTCGTGCGGCTGTGCATCAAGATGGTTTAATACTTTGGAGAAATATTTCCGGTGTGGTTTACGTACAAAGAAAGTCGCTCTAATAACTTCAGCGTCAATTCCTTTAGCAAGCGGTCTCAAATTGTCAGGCACTCGGTTGCTGGCAATGCACCATTTTTTAAATAGCTTCCTTTTTTGCTTTAGAAATTCTCGGGTTTCACTGGTTAGTTTGATCCCTTGAAAAGGTACGAGTGTACTGTCAGCGTCAAAGGCAACAAACTTTATGCCACGACTTTTCAGTTCTTCAAAATTAACGTCGAGCAGAGACTTCGCAATATAATCCGGTACATAACGTGGCGTAGCCTTCTTCCGCTTCACCTGTATCATAAGTTTATTATAAGAGATTTAGGGCATTAACCAACTGCGGCTTGCTCAACGGCACAGATTTCACAAAGATCCCGATTTCTGCATTTCTCGCAAACCAGCACTAAACGGTTGCAAGTTTTATTGGCACAATTTTCATGATTGCTGGTTTTATTGGCACAATGGACACATTCGCCAATGTCTTTTGATTTGTCTGAAAAAGCCAGCTTCATTCGCTCATCAAAAACATAACACTTGCCTTCCCAAAAGCCGTCGTCGCCAAACTCTTGACCGTATTTAACGATCCCGCCATCGAGATGATAGACCTCGTCAAAGCCTTTATGTTTCATATAGGCACTTAGATATTCACAACGAATATCACCAGTGCAGTAGGTTAGAATTGGTTGGTCTTTTGGCAATTTTTCAAGCTCCGGCTTGATCTCACGGAAATTCTTTATCTTCGGTTTGACAACATTTTTAGTTTTAAATGCACCGATGTCACTTTCATAATCGTTTCGAGCGTCGAGCACAATTGTTTCTGGATGTTCTTCCAGATATTTATGCCAGGCTTTTGGCTTCAACCCCTTGGTACTGTTGAATACATCGAAGTTTTCGTTCGGTGCCAAAGTTACCAACTCATCACGCACTTTGACGGATAGTCGCGGAAAGTCATCAGAATTACCTTCACTCCATTTATATTGAATTTTCTTAAAGAGTGGATGTTTGTTCATGTCACGTATGTACATTTTGACGTCTTCTAGCTTGCCACCAACAGTTCCATTAATTCCCTGCTTGGAAATTATGATGCGACCTTTTAGATCTAGACGTTCACATAGATTTCGCTGCCAGAACATGACCGTTTCAGGATCCGGCACTGGTACAAATTTGTAATACAAAATTATTTTCTGCATATCGGCACATATTTTATCATGTCTCTGTTTTGGACCAATTTGACAGATATGATATAATTGTAAATTAGTCAACAAACTTAAGGGAAAGGGCGGCTAGAATGTTACTAAGAATATATTTGTTTCGTGGTACTGGCTTGCCCGTGGCAATCTAGCCAACCCGAAAACCAAACTATTCAATTAAATTTTAACTTTAGCACGTGAGCAAGGAGGCTCACGTATATGAAAAATAGTTCCAAGTCTACAACCAGGCAGACACTTGCACTCTACTGGCATCATATCTGGCAGTATCCACTATACGTTGTGGGTATACTGATTTTTGTGCCATTGGCTGTTTTGGCTGAGCAATTCTTAAGCTCGGTGGTTCTTGCTGGTGTACTTGACCGTCTAGCCAAGGGTGCATTTCAAGCAGGTCACCTATGGGACAGTTTTGGACTTAGCATTCTGGCTTATGCCGGCTTTATGCTGTTTGGTTCTATTGCGTGGCGAATAATTGATGCCTTCAACTGGCGGCTTGAAGCAGGTGTTGAACGTGATATTGCCGAAAGAGTTTATGATCATTTGCTTAATCAAAGTGCGGACTTTCATGCCAACAGATTTGGAGGTTCAATTGTCTCACAGACTAATAAGTTGATGGGTAGCTACATACGCTTTGCAGATACGACAATATATCAAGTACTTCAATTAGTGTCGGGTTTGGTCTTTACTATGGTTATTCTGACTCCTAGAGCTCCGTTGTTCGTTGTGCTTTTGATGTGTTTTTCCTTAGGTTATCTGCTAAGCGGTTTTATCATGACACGTAATGTACGACGCCTCAGTGCAGAGCAGGCTGCAGCTGAGAGTAAACAGACCGGTTACCTGGCGGATAGTGTGACCAATATCATGGCTATAAAAAGTTTTGCGGGAGGGTTGTTTGAGCGTAAGCAATTTGCTAAACGAACAAAAGTAAGCCGCGGTGGCACACTGGCGGTTATGCGCGCTAGCCAGAAACAAATGGCCTATTTCAGTATTATGAACCGTCTGATCTTAATCTTAGCTCTCGTTATGGCTATTATCGCGGTCATGGTATTCAAGGCTAATATTGGTACTGTTTTCCTGATCTTTACTTTCACAGGTAGCCTAGTGAGCCAGCTCTGGATGTTTTGCAACAACAGTTTACGAAACTATAACCGTTCATTCGGTGATGCTAGCGAGATGACCGAAATTTTGGAAATCCAGCCTTCTGTCAAAGATCCCACCACACCGGAAGAACCTCGCATTAGCCGCGGCAAGGTGGAATTCGACAAAGTTTCGTTTGCCCATGAGGGTGCTGGTGAAACATTATTCCAGGACTTCACAGCCCGGATCAAACCTGGTGAAAAAGTTGGTCTGGTTGGCCATTCAGGTTCTGGTAAAACCACTTTTACCCGCCTGCTATTACGCTTTAGCGATATTGATGACGGTCAGATTCGTATTGACGACCAGAATATTGCTAGGCTAACCCAGGACGATCTGCGCAGACATATTGCCTATGTACCCCAGGAACCGATTATGTTCCATCGTTCACTTATGGAAAATGTACGCTATGGTAATCTGGAAGCCAAAGATGAAGAAGTGATCGCAGCAGCAAAAATGTCCAATGCGCACGAGTTTATTAGCCAGCTTCCAGATGGCTATGAAACTTTGGTTGGCGAGCGTGGAATTAAGCTTTCCGGCGGTCAGCGTCAGCGTGTAGCTATTGCCAGAGCTATGCTCAAGAACTCTCCAATTCTACTGCTGGATGAAGCTACAAGTGCTCTTGACTCAGAAAGTGAGCTATTGATTCAGGACGCCCTCTGGAAGCTAATGGAAGGACGTACAGCAATTGTAATTGCACATCGTTTAAGCACTATTCAGAAAATGGATCGCATCCTGGTACTGGAAAAGGGTGAAATAGTAGAAGAAGGTACTCACAAAGAGCTGGTCAGCCAAAATGGCACTTACGCCAGCCTTTGGCAACACCAATCCGGCGGCTTCTTAGAAGACTAAGCTAAGATCTTCGAGCAATAAAGTGCAGCATTTGGCCGCTTGTTCTACGAGCTGGGTCGTGTGCTAAGGCTATTTCCTGCGCCACAATAGCGTCAAGCTCCGCTTTCGGCACCTCTGAAATCTGGCGGGCATCCTCATCGCTCTCAATCCTCACTCCTGCCCATTCCAAAACACGGGCACCGGCTGTCTTAATCATTTCATCAAGTTCTACTTCACTAAACGCCCAAACTCGTTGTCCTAATTTATCCTTATTCTGAACAAACTGGTGGGTCTTTTTGAGACCATCCAGCTCGTTGGTTTTTCCTTGACGTTTCAAACGCTCAAACGCACCCCCATAGCCTTTCGTTAGCAATGACAAGATACCGCCAGGCTTTAGAAGTTTTAGCAGACGGTCCAATTGAGCCTGAGGCTCATTCAGCTCGTACATAAGCACACCGTGTGATAAAACAACATCAAAAGCCGCTTCACCAGATTCATGCAATAGCACTCTCTCATCTCCGTGCACAATGTGAATACGCTTGTCCCGCCTCGTGGCTCGTTTTATCATTTCGACAGCGGGCTCTACAAGAGTAACGTCGTGTCCCTGCAGGGCCAACCATTCGCTATCCCTACCGTCGCCGCCGCCAACGTCAGCAATTGTTAATGGCGCGGGGTTTAGATAAGGTACTAAGTCATGCCGTGTTACTTCTTGTCGAACGTAACCCCTAACGGTGCTGTAATAGTCGATGAAGCGTTCGCCAACCTCGTTAAAGACAGGCTTCTGGGTCACATCTATTCTTCTTCGGAAGGTTCTTTGGTTTCGGCGGTTGCTTCTTCAGTTTCATCTTCAGTTTCTGGCTCTTCAGTCGTTCCCTTGTCTTCTGCTAGTGAAGCAGCGGCGGCATCAGCTTCGGCAATTTGATCCTTAGGCATTTCGACTGTTGCTATGGTTTGTTCTGGTTCAGTCAAAATCGTGACACCCTCCGGCACTTTGATGTCGGCAACACTTAGTTTGTCGCCAACTTCAACCAGAGTCGTGGCGTCTACCGACAATTGGTCGGGCAGATTACCGGGCAGAGCTTCTACTTCAACTTTATCCAGGTGAGTAAGTACCAATAGGCTCATTTTCTCGGCAGGTATTTCTTCACCTTCCAGCACCACTGGTATTGCGGCAGTAACCTTTTCGTCTTGCTTTATAGCTTGAAAAACGACATGGCGCATTTGGCGCTTGGTTGGCTCAAAATCAACATCCTTTATAAGAGCCAGCTGTTGTTTTGGTCCTAGTTTAAGTTGTACTGGGTGGTGCTTACCAGCCTGTTCGTAAACCCTGGCAAGCTTTAAATAGTCGCCAGTCACGTGAAGTGATGGTTTTCCATGATCATGTATTACTGCAGGCACTTTGCCGCCTGCGCGCAAATTATTTAGACCTTTACGCACAACCGTGCGTTCTTCTAATTCAACTGCTATATCATCTCCTGCCATTTTGTCTCCTGAATCTGTTCAAATAGCTTCCCTATTGTAGCAAAAAACGCTAAGCTTGTGTGGATGCTAAATGTTACGGGTCTGATTGAAAGTGGTGGGCTCTTATTAATTGGAGCAATTATTTTTGCTGAGTCCGGCCTGTTGGCCGGTTTTTTCTTGCCGGGCGACACCTTGTTATTTACTGCTGGTTTTTTTGCAGCCCAAGGCAAATTACCCCTACCAGAACTGCTTTTAGTTGTCATAGTGGCGGCTATAGCTGGCTATTATGCCGGCTATCATATCGGTCACAAATTCGGCAAACGCTTGTTTAAAAAAGAAGAGGGGCTATTCTTCCGCAGAGAATACTTGGAACGTTCTGAGATATTTTACGAGAAGCATGGTGGGAAAACCGTAATGCTGTCACGATTCGTGCCAATAGTACGAACTTTTGCACCTGTAGTTGCCGGTATGGGTAATATGTCGCTCACACGCTTCAATTTTTTTAATTTTGTTGGAGCATTAGTTTGGGGCGGTGGCGTTACGCTACTGGGTTATTGGTTCGGCAGCAAAATTCCCAATATTGACCATTATCTACTACCAATAATTCTAGCCGCGATGGCTATTTCATTTGGCCCCACACTCTGGCATCTCGTACGAGCATATTTTAAAAAATCACCTTGAATATGCAGGGTGACGTGACCTAACGCTATCTATGAGCCGCACATCTGGAACGAAATCATCAAGAAGCCGAGAAGTAGTTAATTCATAATAGTTACCCCGACAAAGATGTTTATAAATCTGCTCGCGCAAAAAGGGAGCTGGACGTAACCATTTAAAATTATCGTTGAATTCATCAAGACGCTCAGACTTTAATATACAGGCACTGTGTACTATCTCTATCATTCCAGGTACTGCATCATCAAAATGTCCTTCGAGTTCTCGTTTTACTCTTCTAGCCTCGGGCGGAGAGGCATATCTGATTACTTCCAGCATGCCACCTATCATTAATTGTTCTGCTGTAGCCAATATCTGAGTAACATTTTCTTCAATCTTATCGTCTTCCACATTATGAACGCTAGAAAAACCCTCGGGGTATTGAACCATAGCTACGCCTGCACAATAGCGAACATAGCCCTCACTGCCCAAACTCAATTCTTGCTCGGTTAACATCCGCATAGCTAGCTCACTATTTTACATTTTACTTAAAAATTGTCCAGTATAAGATTTTTTTACTTTAGAAATCTGTTCGGGTGTACCCTCGGCTATAACATTGCCTCCGGCTTCACCACCTTCTGGCCCCATGTCGATAATCCAGTCAGCATTTTTAATGACGTCCAAATTGTGCTCGATTACTATCATACTGTTGCCGGCATCCACTAGAGCATGTAAAACGCCAAGGAGTTTTTTTACATCATCCATATGTAGGCCAGTTGTTGGTTCGTCCAAAATATAAAGCGTTCGGCCGGTTGATCTGCGTGAAAGCTCTGTCGCAAGCTTTACCCTTTGCGCTTCCCCACCAGAGAGAGTAGTGGCTGGCTGTCCTAAATGAATATAGCCCAAGCCAACATCAACTAAGGTCTGGAGTTTGCGAGCAATGGCCGGAATATTTTCAAAGAATTCTAGGGCCTGCTCACAAGTCATTTCGAGTACATCGCTAATCGTCGTGCCTTTGTAATGAATTTCAAGTGCTTCACGGTTGTAGCGCTTTCCTTTACAAACCTCGCATGAAACATAGACATCGGGTAAAAAGTGCATCTCGATCTTGATAATTCCATCACCTGAGCAGTTTTCACAGCGGCCACCACGAACATTAAAACTAAAACGTCCCGGGCTATAGCCACGGATTTTGGCTTCTGGTGTAGCCGCAAACAGCTCGCGAATAGGCGTAAATAAACCTGTGTATGTAGCCGGATTACTTCTTGGAGTTCGGCCAATTGGCGACTGGTCAATGATGATCGCTTTATCCAATTGTTTAATACCCTCAATATCATCATGGCGACCGGGAACCTCATTAGCTCTCATGAGTCTGGCCGAGAGCTCTTTAGCTAGAATGTCGTTGATAAGACTTGATTTACCGGAACCGGACACACCGCTAACGACAACCAATTTACCTAAAGGAATTTCAACATCAATGTTTTTCAGGTTGTTTTCCTTAGCGCCTTTTATCATTAAAGACTTGTCGTTGCCACTGCGACGTTTTTTTGGTGTATCAATTTTTTTATGCCCGAGCAAATATTCCCCTGTTATACTGCCCTTTGCTTTGGCAACCTGCTCTGGCGTTCCGGCCGCCACAACCTTACCACCGTGAATACCAGCGCCAGGTCCAATGTCCAAAAGATAATCCGCCGTACGGATAGTTTCTTCGTCATGCTCAACGACTAACACAGTATTGCCAAGATCGCGCAAATTTTTAAGCGTATTAATTAGGCGCTTGTTATCTCGTTGGTGAAGACCGATACTGGGCTCATCGAGTACGTACAATACACCTTGCAAGCCTGAACCAATCTGGGTAGCTAGACGTATGCGCTGAGCTTCTCCACCCGAAAGCGTCACCGCGCTCCTTAGCAGATTCAAGTAATTCAGTCCGACATCTTGCATAAATTTCAAACGGGCACAGATTTCTTTGATGACCTGCCGGCCAATCTGCATTTCTTTATCTGTAAGTTTAAGGCTATTGAAAAATTTAAGCGCTTCATCAATGGAAAGCTGACAGATGTCCATAATTGACTTGTCAGCTATTGTCACTGCTAATACTTCTGGTTTGAGGCGTAATCCATGGCAGACATTACAAGGCAGTTCTCTCATAAATCGCTCTATGTCACGACGCATAAAATCGCTTTCTGTTTCCTTGTGCCTTCGCTCTAGATTAGGTATTACGCCTTCGTAGGCAGTATCAAAATGTCGACCTACACCCAATGAGACACGATACGTTTCCTGCCCCGTACCGTATAAAATCCGTTCCATATTAGCGGCGCTAATATCGCTGGTCGGCACATGTAACGAAAAATCGTAGCGATCTGCTAGCGCCTGTAATTTCTTCATATACCAGGCGTCAGTATTAATTCGATTAAACGGTCGTATGGCTCCCTCTGCGATCGTCAGCCGTCCATTGGGTATAACCAACTCCGGGTCAACTTCAAGCCTGGAGCCAAGTCCAGTACAGACAGGGCAAGCTCCATGAGGATTGTTGAAGCTGAAGGTTCGTGGCTCGAGTTCAGGAATGGCAACTTCTGGATGGTCGACACAGGCATACATTAGGCTATATGAAAATTCCTCATTGCTATCGGCGCTAACAACGATCAATTTACCGTCCGCAATATCCAAGGCCTGTTCGACTGATTGCACTAAACGCCCTCGACTATCTTCATCATTAACTATGCGATCAACCACAATTTCGATGGTGTGTTTGTAGTTTTTATCTAATTCTGGAAATTCATCGAGCGCATAAACTACTTTGTCTACGCGTGCCCTGGCAAAGCCAGCTCGTTGGTACTGTTCGGGTATGTGTTCAAAAGCACCCTTTTTGTCTATCACAACGGGGGCCAAGATCATTAGCCGCGCTTTAGCTGGAAGGTTTGTGACTTGATCAACAATGGCCTCAGTAGTCTGGCGGGCTACAGGTTTAGTGCAGATAGGACAGTGCGGTGAACCGATTCTGGCAAACAAAAGCCTTAGGTAATCATAAATTTCAGTAACAGTGGCCACGGTGCTTCGCGGATTACGGCTTGTGGACTTTTGATCAATACTAATGGCTGGACTTAACCCATCAATTTGATCCACATCCGGTTTTTCCATAAGACCTAAGAATTGGCGCGCATAAGCACTGAGGGACTCAACGTAACGCCGTTGTCCTTCAGCATAAATAGTGTCAAATGCTAAAGATGATTTACCAGAGCCAGATAAACCCGTAATCACAACCAGCTTACCCCGTGGAATTTCGAGTGAAACATCCTTAAGGTTATGTTCTCTGGCTCCCTGAATTTTGATAGAATCGCTCATAAAGTCGAACTATTTTACCAAAAAACAGAGAAAAATTCCAGTCCTGAAGGCTAAATATTTAGCCAACAACAGAGGATTATGTTAGTCTGTGCCTGTTATGGGCAAACTTATAGCGCTTCAGGGAGAACGAGCTTCGTTTCATGATATTGCTGCCAGGCAATTTTTCGGTGACGACATTAATATATTGCCGTGCGAAACTTTTACCAAAGCCATCGAACAGCTTGAAAATAAAAAGGCCGACTATGCTGTAGTAGCCATCGAAAATTCCCTCTATGGGTCCATTAACGAAGTTTATGATTTGTTGCTTGAAGATCATGCCTGGATTGCTGGTGAAGTTTACCTAAGAATAGCCCAGTGTCTAATTAGCCTGCCAGGTGCAACTATCGAGAACATTAAAGAAGTTCACTCCCACCCTGTTGCTCTGGCGCAGTGCGAAGACTTTCTCGATACTAAATTACCTAAAGCTGAGAGATTTGAACATCACGACACTGCCGGAAGCGTGGCCGATATAAAGAAATGGAATAAAAACGATAAGGCTGCTATTGCCAGCCGATCTGCTGCCAAGCTTCATGGCCTAGAAATACTGGCTGAAGAAATTGAAACACATCACGAAAACTACACCCGTTTTGTGGTAATCAGCCGGCAACCCGAAACAGTAAGTGGAGCCAACAAATCTTCGCTGGTTCTCATTACCGATCATCGGCCGGGTTCTTTGTATCAGGCATTAGGAGTTTTTGCTAAAGCTGGTATCAACCTTAGCAAGCTGCAGTCCAGGCCCATCATTGGTCAAGCATGGCACTACATGTTTTATGTGGATGTCGAGGAAGATGCCAATAGCAAACTCTTGAACAACGTTTCCCAAGAATTAAAATTAGGTGGTTGTGAAGTCACAATCTTGGGCAGTTACCAAAACGGACTAAAATCATGACTCAACTACACAAACCTAAAAGAATTGTCACAGATATCACCGGTGGTCTGCTCATATTAGGGGCGCTTATGTTTGGTTGGCTACCAGGACCCGGTGGTATTCCGCTTTTATTAGCCGGCTTGAGTCTATTGGCCATAAACCACAAATGGGCGAGAAGGTGGATGGATCATATAAAAAAATATGGTCTAAACTTGCAAAATAGGATTTTTACCGAGCACCCCTTTTGGCAGGCATTTTATGATGTGTTGTCGGTGTCTCTAGTAGTAACCGCAGCGTATTTGATAAATAATTATACTCATAACCTTGTACTGAGCCTCGGGGTAATACTTCTATTTATTGGGATTGGAATTTTTCTTAGCAATCGAAGACGTTTAAGTCGGATTCAACAATTCATCAGAAGCAAAAAGCGTAAGAATTAACTAATATACTTGACCGTATTACAATTAAGTGTATAATTATGCCAAATACTTTTGGGGATGTAATCATGCTAGAGTTTATAGTTCTCGGGGAAGTTCCGGGCACGCATATTCAAATAACCTTCAGCTGGGTGCTACTGTTAGCAGCCTTGTCACTTTGTGTCACCGAACTACGTCTACTTCATCACCGCCACCCCAATTTTCTGCATTTCCCACGTAAATTCGTGGGCAAAAAATTCAACTTCCTTCGCCAGGCATAATACTTTGAGCGTAGAGCTGAAGTTCCTGTAATAAATATCGTTGCTCATTGGTTATGCCATCTTTAGTTTCAATTTCCCCTATGCGGCCGAAGAAACGACTCATTCGGCTGGCGGTGCCATTACCCAAAAGCTTTCTCTCTCGAAAACGCTCCCACTCGGCGCGATCTTCATCGTTCATTGCCTTCGGATAATTTCTAGCTTTGTATAAAGGCAATAGTGCGTTTAGACGGCTGTCAGAAAACGATGCTTCGACTGATGTCAGTTCATCAATAGACGCTGCTCTTACAACACTCATCAGATTCTTATCAGCATCTTCAAAAAAGCCCTCGTACATTTGGCTATCAACCTCAACTTCATGAGCTACCAACTGCGTTTGTTGGCGTTGATCCATGATCTCCAGAGCTTCAAGAACTTTCTTAGATAATTTCTCCTTAATAGCAAGTAGTTTGGTGAAATTAGCCTTTGCTTCTTTGGCGCTAAGTTGTATTCGCTTCTCGCTGGCCTCATCAAGCACACTTATAGGTGCTACAGCCGGACATCGGTTAAATTGTAATGTTTTTATAGGCAAGCGTAGGCCTTCTTCATCCTTTCGCCGCCGCCAAGCTTCAACTATTTCCTGGGTGCTTAGATCAAGCAAGAGTTCAGGATCATAACGTAAGTCATAGACCAAAACTACACCTGAGCGCTTTGGGTTTTGGGCCAGTAAACAAGCAACTGTCGTTTTTTCGTGCTCTGAGGAATATTTGCCGGACGTGTAGACGAAGGGCTCATCAGCCATGACTATTTTAGAAACAGCCTTTTTATCACGCGCTTTAAGCAAAAAGTTAAACAATTTTGGCTGCAAGGAATGGAAGCGGCGGGCCAACGCCAGACAACCATAGACATCATTGAGAGCATCGTGAGCATTGGTGTGTTCTAAATCATTAAGAGAAGTTAGTAGCTCAAGCCGGTTAGTTTGCTTACCGCTACTGTCTACTGGCCACTTCATGCCTTCAGGTCTTAGCGCGCGCATCATACGGATCGGGTCAAGCAGATCCCAGCGGCTGCGTCCGTCCCTCCATTGCCATTCATATGGGTCGTAGAAGTTGCGGTAATGAAGATAGCGCATAAACTCATCATCAAATCTTACTGTGTTATAGCCCACAAAGATCGTCCCAAATAGAGTGATTTCCTCGTGAAATATCTTTAGGAATTCTGCCTCAGAAATGCCATCCTTTATAGTTTGCTGTGGAGTTATTTTAGTAACCAAAATTGCGTCTGGATCCGGCAGCACATCCTCGCTTAAGCGAATTAAATAATTATATGGTTCGCCAATTGGATTGAGGTTCATATCAGTTCGCTGACCTCCGAATTGCATAATCCGTGCCTCGCGCGGATTAAATCCAGAAGTCTCCAGATCGTAGAAGAAGAGGGTACTATCGGCCATAACTAGTATTTAATACTCTGTTTTTCATCATTTCCTATCTGAATGGTCTGATCCGGTTCGATGCCCTGACGCTTCAGCTCACGGATAATACCTGTCTTTCTCATAATATCGCGGAGTCGGTTTACACCGTGATAATTTTTAAAGTCAGTGCGTTTAGCAAATTGTTCAATTTTCTTTCCGCTCACCCTAAAGCCATTTTCGGTTTTAACAACATGCCAACCATACTCATCTGGCAAAGTAAGTACTGGTAGCTCCCCATCAACCTTACCTTTAAGCTTCGAACGTTTATCTCTGGCTGTAGTGATCTTCTTGAGTACACTAAACAACAGCTCTTTTATTCCTTTACCGCTTTTAGAGGACACCGCAAAAATGGGCGTATGTTTGGGTAAATGCTGTGCCAGCTCTAGCTGTTTTTCTTTTACAATATCGTCATCCAACCCGTCAATCTTGGTCAAAACAATAATCTGCGGTTTAACCGATAGGTCAACTTCGTATGCTTTCAGCTCATGTTGAATCGTTTTATATGCCTCGACAATATCGTTCTGATATATATCAATTAAATGAACTAGGATTTCAGTTCGTTCAATGTGACGCAGAAATTCGTCTCCCAGACCTTTGCCCTGGCTAGCACCCTCAATTAGGCCTGGAATATCTGCAAATAAAAGACTGTCCTTCTTGTCTATATCAACAACTCCAAGATTTGGTGTAAGCGTTGTAAAGGGATAGTCTGCAATCTCTGGACGGGCATTGCTGACAACACTAAGAAGAGTTGATTTCCCAGCATTGGGCAACCCAACCAACCCTACATCGGCAATCATTTTAAGCTCTAAGATTAGACTAGCTTCTTCGCCATTTTCACCTTTTTCGGCTACTCTTGGGGCCTGTCTTGTGCTGGATACAAAATGAGCATTTCCATAGCCGCCACGGCCACCAATCGCAACAGTGGCCTTTTGCTCATCGTGGGTAAGATCAGCGAGAGCCTCCCTATTTTCGTTAATTACTACCGTACCGACGGGTACTTGGACTTCTAAATCCCTGCCACTCCTGCCATGTTTGCGTCTTTTACTGCCAGATTTACCGTTATCAGCCTTGAGTTCTTTCTTATAGCGAAAAGCAGCTAAAGTATTCTGATTACGACTGGCTACAAATATAATGTCACCTCCATGGCCACCATCTCCTCCGTCAGGACCGCCTCGCGATATAAACTTATCCCGCCTGAAACTGACAGCTCCATCGCCACCGTCGCCGGCTTTAACTGTTACTTGTACCTTATCAACAAACATACACCTCTAGAGTACAGAGCTTAGCCTCTGTCGTCCAGAGGTACACATTTTAGAAGGGAGTTGCTATCGAGTTAAGTTTCTAGTGATAGATAAACTTCTGGAAGTGAGAATGAGTGGGTACCCAGTCACTGTATCCTACGCGGCCCCAGCCAGCTAAACCGTTCATGTCTGAATACTTGATCATGCTACCGTCTGGTGAAACGGCCTCTACTATACCGACGTGACCAGCCCAGCCAGCATCGGTTTGGGCAATTGCACCAGCTTTCGGAGTGGTACTTACTATCCAGCCACCTCGGGCTGCATAATTATCCCAGGTATTGGCATTACCCCAGTTGGCAGGTATAGAAATCTTTGATGCTACATACCAGGTGCACCAGCCAAAATCATAGCCATTATATCCGTAAATCGCTGATGTGCCCCACGCAAAACTGCCACCGTAAGGTGCGGTAGCTACATACATAGGAGCAGCTTTAGTGCCATCTGGAATTACTATCTGTTCACCAACCTTAAGACCGCCTATTTCGGCATCATTAAAGGCGATTATGACGTCTTTACTCGTATTGTAGGCCCTAGCTAAGCTCTCGGGAGTATCACCAGTCTTGACAGTATAAACTATCCCGTTCACCGGTGGTATAACTAGTTTCTGACCGGGCTGAATGTTAGCGCTGCTTAGGCTGTTTGACCATTTTATACTATCTGACGTAACTCCGAATTTAGCCGCTAAACTGGCAAGCGTGTCGCCAGTAACTGATGTATAAGTCTGAATATCCTTGCGCGACTTCAAGCCCGTAGCCACTACTTGCGGCTTATCTATAACTTTATTATCGGTTGAAGACAGCGCTAGCTCGCTGTTCACCGTATCTGCCTGGTTAACAACTGCAGTTGACTCAGGCAAACTGGTCATTCTGGCAATATGTACTGCTATATCGGCAGAGGATAATTGGTCTAATGGATTTGCAGCCACGTTAGAGGATCCCAGAGATACTGCATTCTGGGCGACTGCCTGGTCTGAATGTGAGGCTTGTACAACAAAACCGACTACAGCTACTAACAAAATCAGATTAGCAGCTAACAGGCTGTAACGAATTACACGCCTTCTAGATCTGTGCAAAAGGCGGCGCCATACGCGCCGATACACCTTGCTTGTCTGGCGCAAGCCAACACGTTGGCTTAGCGCATTTGAATTGGTACGAATACGATTCTCCGGGCACTTCCCAAAGTGCCAACCCCAAATAGCTGGTTCTTATTTAATATTTTCAAGAAAGTTCGACCGATCTTGACTGATATCTAAAAAACAGCGTATTGGACAACTTTTTTGTAGGCTTTCACGAAGTGTGAGGCTTCCTAGAAAAGTTGCAGTCTGATGATAGCAAAATGATGGTCTAAAAGCAATAATTTTAACATAAGCGTACCCCTGTTATATAGAGATGTGACAGGGGTAGATTTCATTGATTAGGACAAAGCTTCTTACAGTGTTCTCTGATAAGAGCTTGATGTTCTTCAAAGGTGTGAGAGAAGTAGACTACCCCATCATCACCAGCGACAAAATATAGATAATCGGTAGTGGCCGGATGGGCCACAGCTTGCAGTGAGCTGCTGCTAACATTGCTGATAGGTCCTGGCGGCAACCCTTTATGTAAATGGGTGTTGTAAGCCGAATCATAGGTCACAGATGGCGCTTTATCGTCTTTAATCGCCCCGTATATAGCAGTTACGTCAGAGCCAAGCACCATGTCTTCACGAAGCCGTTTTAAGAAAACTTGAGCAATTTTAGCTCTGTCATCCTGTTTACTGCCCTCTCTTTCAACCATGGATGCCAGAACAATGCCTTGGTAGACACTCAATCCTTGTCCAGTAATGGCTGCTCTTATATCAGGTGGTAAATGTTTCTGCATCTCGTCGAGAGATTGGCGCACAATAGTTGACGGTTTGGTGTCGGCAGTTTTCTGAAAAGATTCCGGGTACAAAAAACCTTCTAAGCTAGCCCCTGCCGGTTTGTCTACCAGAGCTGGATGATCGGCGTAATTAGCTGGATTAAAGGCTGCGTCTACATCCTGTGGGCTGAAGCCATACTTGTTAATGAAAGCTTCCTTGATTTGGTCCAATCTCTGGGCTGGCAAGATTGTTACCAAGTCGGTCGCAACCTTACCATGCGTAATAACGCTGGCAATTTCCGGAGTACTTAGACTAGGTCGCAAGCTATATGTGCCCGCTAGTAAGCTATCCCTTAAGTTTTGGTTCCGGATATACCATTCAAATGCCCAAGATGTTCGGATCAAGTGTGCCTGTTTTAGTATGGTTGCTATTTCGGAAGTGGAGGCACCTAGAGGTATTGTGACCAGTTGGCTCTTGGGTGAAGTGCTGACAGGTCGCAAGTTGGCATCGTAGACTTTTCGTACAGCCAACACGCTACCACCAAATACAAGCCCGACAATAATAAAAATAGCTAGGATTTTAGTCCATCGTTTTTTAGGTATACGAATAGAAATCTTGGTCATTTGACATCTCTTACTTGCTCACCTAGAAAATCGCTCAGAATATATGTAGCAGCCAGAGCGTCTACATTCGATTTTGCATACGGCTTCTTGGATTTATTAAGTTCAGTCGTGGCATGAACGCTTGTTAAAGCTTCATCTTGAAATTGGATAGGTAGCTCTGTGCCGTTAGCTAAAGTTTTAGCAAAAGAGCGGACGTACTCAGTTTGCTTAGTTTCGCCTCCATTCAGGCTACGCGGCAAACCAACCACAATTAATTTAACATTTTCCTCCTCGATCAATTCTCTTAGACGTGGCCATAAAGATTCATCATGATTAAGAGTCGTTAGTGGCTTCGGTAGCCGAGCCTCGGAATTACTAATCGCAACTCCTACGCGTTTTTCACCAACATCAAGCGCTAATATGTTATGGATTGCCGTTTGCATTGTTGTTACTCTGCTCAAAAACGACGGTAATGCGGCTCAATTTTTTTGGTGTTCTTGAAACCCAGAACGGGCTAAAGTTGACGGTTACGTCCTTAACACCCGGTCTATCCTGCAGAATAGTTTTAACGTCGCCCTTTTTCTTGCCGGCAACTGCGCGTTTTATAGCATCCTTATCTTGGGCCACTCCAGCCGTAGCTGTAGTTTGCATCGCAATCTTAACATCGCCGCTAGGGGGCTTGTCGACTACCTGGAAACTAGCCTTATCCAGCCCATTATCCAAAATAGATTGCTTGGCAGTATCGATGTGATGCTTAATATCATCTTCTAGCAATTGTTTAACTGAATCTTTTTTGACCCCTAGCATCGTGTAGTTAACGGTGACATTGACGCTCACTTGGTCACCTTCTGCACCAACATTGGGAGAAGCTGTTACTACTGGGTTGGCACTAGCGAATGTGTCAGACATAGGTATAAAGCCGTCAGCAGTGAGCTGCTTAATCAGTTCGTCCTTAGCGGGAGGACCATTTTGATCCAGGATTTTTTGTTTAGCGCCATCGACGTCTGCTTGGCTGACGATTTTCACAATCTTACTAGTCCCACCTGACATATCACTTCCAGCAGCTCTTACATCACCACTAACTCCGTTGATCTGATAAGAACGGGCACTTAGGTTGTATTTATCGCCGTTGGCTTGGGCCACAACCGGAGAAGAACCAACATGGGTACCAGACGTCTTACAGACTCCACCACTACTGAAATTACCGTCGCTTACACTAACCGCTTGCTGAATAATGAATGTCAGCCCGCCACTCGTTATACCGGTGCCGGCAGGAATAGTCACCGGAGTACTTGTGCAATTTGTAATAGTCACCGTTCCTGACGCTTTGGTCCCGTTATCCTTTTGTCCAGTGGCTGGTACTTGGGTAGCATCAGTTTTGTTTAGGGTTTTTGTCTCAGCCGGAACAATGCCAGTATCCTTTTGAAGCTCTTTCGCCTTTGGGCTGGCTGTGTAAGTCAAATTACTGTTCACATCCGTGCTGTCGGTCTTGATTGTTATCTTGGCTTTTGGCAGAACCATAACCGCAAAAATCCAACCAACAATGAGGAGAACAAGTGCAGCTGCGCCTAAGAAAAGTCGCACACGAAATTTGTCAAAGTTAGGAATGCGTAGCTTTTTATTTTTCTTGGCGGCTTTAGCTGTCGTAGCTGCTTTGGTAGTATCTTCGGCATTATCCACTTCTATGGTTTCATCTTCATCATTCGGTGGCAGACCGGCTAAGGCACCGACTGGTGCAGATTTATCAAGAGGCGCGTCACTAGCATCACTTTCCGAGACATCCACAGGTTTTTCAGCTGTTGTTGGTGCGGATGGCACTGCAGGCTGGCTCTGCAAAGTTTTGGCGACATGGAGACCTACCGCGCCTGCTAATGGCAGAACTCCTGTTTCTGAAGTGATGAGCACTACGCGTTTTTTGGTATCTTCAGCTGTGCGTTTCAGTAGCTTCATATTCACTATACTGTGGAATACAGTGGCACGTTTAGGTAGCACTAAAGCGACGATTTTCTCTTTTGATGAACGGACTTTGTCAATGATTCCTGTTATCTCATCGTCAACGTCTATATAAATAGTGTCTTTTTTGCTATCAACCATGTTTAAATCCTAAGCATCCTATCAATTCTTTCACGCACAGAGCTAACCGGACGATTATCCTGCTGCATTAGTGTATCAAGGCCGACTCTGAGCAGCCCCATGGCGGTTATGAACGTATGGTCCGTAACATGTCCTGTTTTATCCCGAATACCTACCACCTGTTCAGGCTGAATGTGCTGAATTGTCGGTCTTTTAGTAAATGGAAGATCGTGGTGCCAGTTTGATTCTTCAAGCCTGTCCATAAGCATATCAAGGCTAGAGCCACCCCCGCAAAGCAGCAGATGATGAGGTAAATGATCGAGTTTGGTAAATTCACCAAGCGCCAATTCTACGCCACTTACCCATACGTCCAGAGTTTTGTGAAGCGCGTTTATAACTGCAGTACGTTTGCGTTCTGGGATCTTATCGGTACCGACGTTAAGCTTTAACTCTTCAGCTTTCTTAAAATCTACATCCACTTCACGCTCAATTGCTCTAGTAAAAGCTCTGCCACCTATACCGAACATCTTGGTGCCTTGTACGCCACCTTCATTAATAACCGCTATGTCGGTCGTACCACCGCCCACGTCCATGAGTACTGCACTCATATTGGCATTGGGATCATTACCGATAACTGATCGGGCTACCGCGAATGGCTCGGCAGCTACTGCCAATAAATCAAGGTCAAGTTCCTGGGCCGTCCGTTCCAACGCACCAATGTGTATCAAGGGTGCAAATGCTGTATATAAATGGACGACCACGTCTTTACCCTGAAAACCGACAGGGTTTGTGACTTTATAGCCATCAATATCTATTTCTACTAAAGCACTGTTTACTAAACGAATCTCCACTTGCTTGCCGCCGAGCTCCCACATCAATTGTTGCTTGGCTTTTGATTGAGCACGCTCTTGAACAAGACCGATTATTTTCTCCAGTTCAGCTACACTCAGAGGTTTATTTGGATCGGTGCGTGTGCAGCGGACAGTTGTAGTTGTGCCTTTAACTAACTCGCCGGCTATACCAATAATGGCGGTTCGCACGCTCACTCCAGCTTGTTGTTCGGCTTCGTTTAAAGCTGCGTCACAATTACCGACGACTGCTCCAATATCGGCAATTGCTCCAGCCTGCATATCAGTTAGCTGCTGGTGTTTACGTCCGACCCCTATTATCTCTATTTGATCGCCAGCTATTTTGCCAATCAGAGCTTTGATAAACTCAGTACCTATATCAAGCGCTACAACATAATTGCTGTCATCTTTGGGCTTGTTTTTGCGACTGAGAACAGAGTTGGGTATACCCTTTAATTTATCAAGCATAATCTTGATAATTGTAGCACAATCAGGGGTCTTAATTTATAAACCACTGATCGTTTCGTGTTAATTTTTATTCTATAATATAGAAATGGACGAAGGTCTGTTTTTTGGTGGTGAGTCATTACTACCAGTTGGCGTGCCTCTTGACTCTAGTGTTAGAGAGACTCGGCAGCGTATACACCTGGAATGCGTCAACTATTTCAATGTCGATCCTGGAGATTTAATGTCTAAAAAGCAAGTAGACAATGCATGGATAGATGCTCAACCGCAGTCTGTAACACTATTTTCAGCTGACACAATAGAAATACATGCTATTGAAAACTTTGATCTTTGGCGGAAAGATATGGCAGAAATATCGAATGTACTAATAGGACTCTCTGCAGATGGCAAGCCGCATACATTAGATGAAGACTTGGCAGTATTAGAGTTTTTTGACCCTGAAACATACTTCCAGGAGGAAATAAACCAATATTTTTTGCTAACTGCGGCTGAAATGCCACCACAGCTTATTAATGAAGCGGTTTTCGGTGCTGTTGGACATCTGTTGCGTGAAGAACACGAAAGACAATATCCGACCGCCAATGAGGTATTACAATTTATGCAACAGCAAGGGTGGGTGCACTATTTGAATGACGGGGATTCTGCGACTTTTGTTAATCTATTGTCTCGGTTACAGCCGGATTACGAAGGCTTTATTGAAGAACGCATAGATTTCGCAGAAGAATAAAAAAGCCAAAAGCCTAGGATAAGACTGCCTTTATGCGTCTTACTCCAGCTGAGCTGGCTTCTTCTTTGGTAATTTTGAAGTGTTTACCACCTTCGGCTAGTTGAGCAGTATGTTCTACGTGAGGACCGCCGCATATTTCAAAGCTAAATGGTTCCTCACCCTCAAATCCCGCCGCATAGACTTTGACCGTATCGCCGTAGCGATCACCAAACGCCCCTAGTGCACCCTTTGCCAGAGCTTCTTTGGTCGGATATTCTTTGTAACCCATTGGGAAGTCTTTCTTGATTGCGTCGTTGACGATTTTTTCAACTTCTTTAATCTGTTCGGGAGTAACCTTTTCGGGGTGAGAAAAATCAAACCTTAGTCTTTCTTCAGTGATATTACTTCCTCGCTGCACGACGTGGTCACCTAGCACCATGCGAAGTGCCTTATACATCAAATGGGTAGCTGTGTGATATTTCTTGTGAATGTCACTATGTCCACCAAGACCACCTTTGAACTCCCCCTGGGTGGCAGTTCGAGAACGCTTTCGTTGCTCATTCATCTTGATATCAAATTGTTTCTGCCACTCATCATATACTTTCCAGCCATTTTTGAATGTCTCTTCAAGGGTGAGCTCCACTGGAAAGCCATAAGTGTCATACATAGGAAAAATTACAAGATCGCCCCTGATCATAATTTCTCCCTTGTCGTCCTTGTTAGATTCAGCCATCTTTTTAAGTACACTTAATCCCTTCCTAAGAGTTTGACGGAAGATTTTTTCTTCTTTCATCAACGTGCTAATAACTTCGTTCCGCTTTTTAGCAACTTCCGGGAAATCGTCATGATAAAGATCGGCAATTATTGGAACAACCTCTTCCAGGAAATTTTGTTCAATGCCAAGCTCAAAAGCAAAGCGGATCGCGCGCCGTATCAGACGACGCATGACATAGCCTTGCTCTTTGTTACTCGGCACAACGCCATCAACAGCCAAGAATGTGGCACCTTTTATATGATCAGCGATTACACGCATGCTTGTGGTGTGGCTTTCATAGTTCTTGCCACTAAGTTTTTCCAGCTCCTCAATAATCGGCCATAGTAAGCTGATTTTAAAAACATCAGGACTATCAATTGCAGCTGCGGCAATTCGCTCGAGACCTGAGCCGTGGTCTATATTTGGCGCATCTAATTTAACGAAACCTTTGTCGGTTTTTTTATATCCCATAAACACATTGTTACCAATCTCAAAGAATCTGGGTGAATCGCTGGCCGGGTGAGCTTTTCCCCATTTTGAATCATCATGAAATTCCTCGCCAAAATCATAAAACATTTCAGAGTCGGGCCCACAAGGATCGCCGACTAAAGTATTCTCTTCATCACCATTTCTACTCCACCAATTTTCTTTGCCATCATACAAAAAGATTCTACCTCCTTGCATGCCCAGCTTTGCACCACTAGCTGTTGAACCCAGCTCAACTATTTTGGCTTCAATGCCCCGCTTACTAAATTCTTTTTGCCAGAGTTTTATTGCTTCATAGTCACGAGGAATTTTATATTTTTCGTTACCTATGTAGCACGACACATAAATTTTTTGTGGATCAAGTCCAATTACATCAAATAAAAATTCAGCGATCCACTGAATCTGTTCTGCTTTGTAGTAATCACCGAGAGACCAGTTACCAAGCATTTCGAAGCATGTTGTGTGCTTATCGTCGCCAATATCGTCGATATCTTGTGCACGAAAACATACCTGGCTATCAGCTAGTCTTGTTCCTTTAGGGTGTTTTTCTCCGAGAAGGTAGGGGATCATTGGCTGCATGCCACTGCCGGTAAACAAAGTGGTCGGATCATCTTGCGGCACCAAAAGAGCTCGCGGAATAACTTTGTGTCCACGCTCTTCAAAAAATTTCAAATAAGCCCGTCTGATTTCTTGAGCATTCATATCTGTAATAGTCTATCAGATTATGACGTGCCAATTTGCATAAATTGATTGCGCTGCATAAGCATTATTCGTTACTATCTGTCCATGGGTCGCATTAAGTTTGTCGGTGTTTTAGTGACACCCTCCTTGGCCAGCGTCTTATTCTGCAGTGGAATAAGTGCTTTTATGCTCCTGATTGCGACACTTTCTTATAATGCGCGTACCGGCTTTCTGTACGATCTGTTTTTCGGTCCCAACAGTTCAACCGAAGTCATACAAGCAGGCCGCAACACCGTAGATACCATTTTCGATACAACTTTCAGCAATCCAGTCCTCAACAAATTAGTATTCTTTGCTTTTTGGTGTCTTGTCGGCCTAGTGATCTACATGCTACTAACTGGACTTGGTAAAACAAGTGTGTCTCTCAGCGATACAGCTCATCGTCTTTTTTACTTCAGCGCCAAGAGGCAAGTTTTCGAAGAAGATATAGGGAAACGCTTAATCATAGCTTCTGTGGCTCTATTATTGGGGTTTATTTACTCAATCTTCTTCATTCAAACCCTGCTGCCATTCTCAATTCTCTGCGGAAGGATTGGTATCGGAAACCTCAATAATATTAGCGGGTGGCTCTATACGCTTGGGGCTTTTGTCGTCTTTGGACTTGGTATCTACATTTTTATAGTTATTTTGAGATTGTTGCTGCTTAAGCCACGTTTATTCGGTGGTGGGGAGACATTAGTAGACAGCGAAGTAAGCGAACGACAACATCAACTAAAATGAAGTTGAAGGGTTAGACGCCCATCCAGCTTAATTCTTATCTAGGAGTTGATGACTGGTTTCGTGAAGCAGACGCAAAAAGACAGCGTTAGTCCAGGCAAAACCTGGCTGTGTTGGATATCTGCCGCGTCGACCGATACGGCCATGAACTACGTCGTATTTTTCCCATAGCTGACCCGTATGATCAAAAACCCTGGCTATAAAATCCAGCCATTTTTTGGTTAGTTTGCTGGCCTCATCATTAAAACCGTACTTAGACAGTCCTTTAATAACAATGTACTGAAGCGGTGGCCAGCCATTAGGATAATCCCATTGCCGGTGTTTCCACGGTATTTTTTCGGTGTTAACAAGTCCGTAATCTTTCTCAAAAATCAATAACTGCTCGAGGCAGCGTTCGGCTTGTTTTTGAGTTGCTACGCCACACCATAACGCAAAATAACCTGCCAGGGTTCGTAGACTATCGCGCTTTCCGGTTTGCAAATCATAATCGTAGAAAAACCCGTTCTTTTCATCCCATAAATAATTATCAATGGCTGCCTTACGAAGCTTAGCTCTATCTTCCCAGATTTCGGCCACCCTTTTATCACCCCTTAGATTTGCCCATCTTAGTAGGTCAACTTCGTATTTATATAAGAGACAATTTAAATCAATCGGGACAACACTGATTCGACCTAGCGCAAAACGCGTAGAAACATCCCAACCTGATTCATAAACTGTCAGAAGTTTACGCAAATGATGTGGTTGGTATCTATTGAGTCCGAGATCTGGTACAGCCCTCTGACCTCCGTTCCAGACCTTTTCATACTCAGCAGATGCTAGAATCATTAATTTATCGAGCCATTCCCTATCAGCCAACCCATTGTCGTAGATTTCCCATATCATTGAAGTTAAAAATGGGGGCTGCGTTCTACCGATACTGGTAAGCGCATTTCTGGCAGGTATTAAACCGAATTTTCCGTACAAATAATCTAAGTTATCAACCATGCCTTTGGCTAGTTCGCCGCGGCCACTGTCAATCAGTCCTAAAATCGTGAAATAACTATCCCAGTAATACTGCGATCCAGCAAAGTACAGATGATTCGGTGCTACGGCCGGGTTGGGCAAACGAATTCTACCGAGCTGCAATAGTAAATTACGTGGGTTTCCCAACACGAAAACACGCGGTACAAATACGGCCTGATCCCAATATTTATCAATATACTCAAGAACTGATTGGTAAGGCTTCATTACTAGCCAATGCTAACACAGATGGCGCGCTTGTTATGCCCACAATCCCGCCACCGACTACTATTTCTCCATCATAAATAACAGCTGATTGACCAGGCGTAACCGCCCGGACTGGCTCGTCTAACTTAAGCCTGGTACCGTTTATCTTGCAATTCACAAGTGGGGCTCTGTAACGAGTACGTACTTGATAAGCTTTTTTAGGATCCGGCTTGGTATTTATCCAGTGAATACTTGTCAAATCAAGCTCATCATGCCAAAGACGTTCATCATCTAGCTTTGTGGTAACGTAAACTTCGTTTTTGGCCATGTTTTTACCGACAACGTAGTACGGTAACCCGCCACCAACATCCAGTCCGTGACGTTGACCAATTGTGTAAAATATAGCCCCGTCATGCTCGCCGATTACATTATTATTCTGGTCAATAATTGGGCCTGAATTTTGAGGTCCAAGTTCGTGCAACAAAAAATCTTTGATACCCACTTTTCCAACAAAACAAATGCCTTGTGAGTCTTTCTTGTCCGCAGTTACTAGCCCTAACTTCTTGGCTGTCTTTCTTACCTCATTTTTAGAAATAAACTCGCCGATAGGAAAAAGAGATTTGGTCAACGCCTCCTGGCTAACTCTATACAAGAAATAAGTTTGATCTTTATTTTTATCCTGACTTACTAAAAGCTTACCGTCAATACTTCTAGCGTAGTGACCCGTTGCAATCATATCTGCACCGTCTTCAAGCGCAGTATCAAGAAATAGGCGAAACTTTATTTCCTGATTGCACATAATATCCGGGTTGGGAGTTCTGCCAGCTTTATATTCAGCAACCATATAATCAACCACTTTATGTCGATATTGTTTTTCAAAATCGTACATCTTAAATGGTATGCCGAGCTGTACTGCCACACGTTTGGCATCTTGAAAGTCGCTTTTCCATGGACAACGCAAACCGGGCAGGTCTTGGCTCCAATTTTTCATATAGACACCAACTACATCATAGCCCTGCTTTTTCAACAGAGCCGCCGTGACCGAGGAGTCAACTCCCCCGCTCATACCGACAAATACTTTTTTTGCCATAGCTAATCTATTCTAACAGATAGTTAGCGGCGTTTAGTTTATCGTTATGGATTATCTTGAAACTACGCCTGGTTTTAGGTTGGAGAACGGTCAGTCAAAACGTCTCGACGACCAGACAAAGTTTGAAGCTTGTATTTTTAATTTTATTTAACTTCTTAAACATAACACATAAAACCATAAAGCACAAGCTTAATGCATTCACACGTCCAAAAAGACAACTACTTGATCGGCCTTTACGTGCATAATACCGCGCTGGATTGGGATTTTCTCCTCACCTCGCTCAGTGCGAACCATCACATCACAAGGATTGAGCAGTGTCATAAAATTATGGTGTCTAGCCAGAATATCAAAAGGTCCGGTGTCATTAACGGCCGATATACTGGTGGCCAAGCCATCGAAGTAGACTCTGAACGGTGAATGTACCCTGACATGCATCTGGTTAGCAGTAATTTTTGGCGCATCTTTAATTTGAGACTTTGCTGCGTCCTCAGGCATTAGGCAACAATCTCCTCAATGCTTATTAGCGTTTGTTCACGCGTAAAATAATCGCCTTTTATACCAGTTTGCTTTGTCATTACATTTAAATTTTGGCTAAAGTTAGCGATGAGTTTCTTGGCTTTCGAATAATCAGCTCTATCAGTCGCTGACAATTCGTTTTCACCAATAATCGCAATGATACCTTTGAGTGATTCATACTTCTGCAAAAGCTCCTGAACTTGGACACTCAAAATATAATGCCTATCGCCAACAACGTCAGGCGTTAGAAGCGATGAAGATGTGCGCGTCAGATCGACGGCAGGACGGATTCCTTGTTCAGCTACTTTTCTACTCAAAACAATTGTAGAGTCTAGCTCATGCTGTATCATCTGGACGGCAGGATCGCTCAAATCGTCAGCCGGAACGTAAATTGTCTGAACGGACGTAATCGAACCTAGTTCATTAGAACTAAGCCGATCCTGCAGAGTTTTTACGTCAGAGAATAGTGTCGGTTCATAACCGCCTTCGCTTGGTACTTGATCAAGAATGGTTGACAATTCGTTGCGGGCTTGCACATAGCGATACATATTATCAGCAAAGAACAGAATATCTTTATTCTCTTCATCTCTAAAATGTTCAGCCAGAGCAACTGCAGACGTCGCCACCAGTGAGCGTTGCACCGGATTTTCATTCATTTGGGCAAAGAACATACAGGTATTTTTCAGAAGATCATTGTGCTTCAGCGTATCCCACAACTCATGTCCTTCACGAATACGCTCGCCAATACCTGCAAAAAATGCCATGCCGGCACCACTTTTAGCGACATTGTTAATTAACTCCATGGTGGTTACAGTCTTACCAACCCCAGCTCCGCCGATGATTCCGATCTTACGTCCCTTAACGAAGGGCGTGAAGAAATCAATGACCTTGATACCCGTTTCCAGAAGTTCAGGCTGGCCGATTTTGAAGTCAGTAGAGCGTGGTGGTAATTTAAAAATGTCTTTGTATTTCAGATCTTCACCGCTTATCGGTGGCAACGAATCAATCGGCTGACCAAACGCATCTAATATGCGTCCTATCATCTGCTTGCCAACTGGTATCTGGATACTTTGTTTAGTCCGATCGACAGACATGCCCTTCTCGATTTGCTTGTCGCTTCTCATATTCAAACATAATGCAATACCACCTGGTTCCATGTGGTCAATCAATAGATTTGTTCCCTGCCCATTATCTACTGCTAACAGCTCTCCAGCTGCAAGTGCCTCATCAGCAAACTGAACACGCACTACCAAATCTTTAATGGAGATCACCGTGCCCGAACTCATGGCGCCATCCTTAATTTGGCTTTCTGTAAGCCGTTAATAATCTCTTTCAAACGTTCGTCATTAACAGAGCGCTTTATTCGGTTATAGCTGGTGTGGAGATCAGTCCTTGTTTCATCCGCCTTGTCGTGCGAGGCCGACATGGCTCTAAACCTAGAAGCATATTGTGCAAGCTTGGAATCCAGAATTAATTGGCTGATCGCAATTTGCATCATAGAGTTTTCTAGGTGATCTACGACGTCATAAGTACTAGGCTCAAAAATGTAGTTCAATTCACTAATTATTTCGTCGTTACCTTCAACAGTATTTCCCTTCTGTTGTACAACTCTGGATAGCTCTATTCTCCTGACATCTTGCACCATCAACGATATATATTCTTGATAAAAAACGCTGGTTGTCTTGTATTGCTGTACTTCTCGGGTTATGGGTTCTACATTTATGTTCCGATCATTAGCTGGCAATTTAAAATATTTCTTATATGGGATACCTGCTTGAGCTAGCTGTATGGCACCATGATGACCGATGACAATTATTTCGTTTTTTGCCTTATCATAAGTTTTAAGCACCATTTGTATGAGCTTCTGGTCAATATCGCCACTAAGTCCGCCCTCAGCGGTTATTAGGATGTAGAGTTCTTTGTCTATTATCTTTACATCTTCTTTGTTATTGCGGCCAAAGCCAAAATAGTCATTATCAACTCTGAGCTGCGAGTAAATATTCCAGAGTTCCCTAAAAAAACTGGTTGAATGCAGCACCTGGTTTTTAATCTGCGCTATACGCATGCTAGCGATACCCTCAAAAACACTGGTCAGTTCCGCCAAAGTATTCATAGCCGCTTCCTCTTTTTCGATCTCACGCAGCCTTATCACGACTTTGCTCCTTCGCCATTGGCATCCTCTTGTTTACCCTGTGAATCAGTTTCCGGTACAGCATTGTCATACGGCAATAGTTCAGGCACAACCTTAGACAGTAGTTCCCTTCGGATTTCCTCATAATCATCGTCGCTCTTTACTCGAGCAGCATAGTCATTAACATTAAGTTTCAATAGGTTAATATCGGGGCTACTTCCCTGAGGTGCATTTAAGACAATGTCTAGCATCAGTTGTTGTGACATAAGCGAAAAGGTGTCAGAAGGACTTTGGGTTACAAGCTCTAGTATGCGTTTACCAGTCTCGAGCGCCTTTCTGGCTTCCAGGGCCAGATCTGAACCAAAATGAGAAAATTCTTCAGCTTCCCGGTAATCCGCCAGGACTCTTAGAGCTTGGGCAGCCAATGCCTTTTGACGCTGGTTGTGCCCTAGACCACCGGCCCTTGTGACAGAGAGCCCCATACTAATGGCCGGTCTAATGCCGCTTCTAAAGGTATTCATGTCCAGGATCCATTGGCCATCGGAAATTGACATGATGTTAGTGGGCAAGAAAGCTGTTATGTCCCCACCAGCGGCATTAACTAACGGTACGGACGTCAAATGTCTACCTGTTTTATCAAGACGACCGGCCCTTTCAAGTAGGCTGGAATGAGCATAGAACATATCTCCTGGGTATGAATCACGGCCAGGACTAACGCCAGACAACAGAGCAATTTCACGATATGTATGGGCGTGGCTGGTGAGATCGTCATAAATGATAATAGCGTCTTGGTTTAAGCGTTGCCAAATGTATTCAGCCATGGAGCAAGCAACATATGGTGCTATATAACTCATAACTAGCGACTCGAACATAGTCGACACCACGACAATTGCTTTATCAAGACCGCCGTTTTGTTCTAGGCGCGACAAAAGCGCATCAACATCACTGCGTCTCTTGGCGATTAAGGCATAGATAACAATTTGGTCGGTATTTTTCTGATTAATAGCTAGCTGTGTAACTAGTGTACTTTTGCCTGATTTATTATCTCCCAGTAAGGCCATGCGCTGTCCGCGCACGATTGGAAAAAGCGAGTCAATGAGTGTGACTCCTGTTTCCAGCTGATCACTTAGTAGTTTACGCTCATAAATCGAAGCTGCCTTATTAAAAACTGGCCAGACAGCATCGGCAGCAATAGGACCCTTGCCATCCAAAGGGTCGCCAGTAACCGACACAACTCTGCCTATATAATCCTTGCCAACTTTGCAAACCAGATCTTCGTGCTGGACAACCACCACATCGCCAATTAGTGGCGGCTGCGTCCCTAGATGAAGCACAACAACATGATCAGAGCTTATCTGATGAACAAAACCTTTACTACCATCTTCAAACATAACAAGCGCATGAAGCCTGCAGGGTTGTAGCCCGCTTATTTTTATCATGAACTTATTGACAGCTATGACTTCGCCTACTGGTTTACCCAAAGTAACTAGCTGATCAAAATGCTTACCGCTCATGAGGCTGCCTTTGCCTGCTTGGCAGCGTGGGGATTAGCGGCTTTGTGTGGCAAATCTTCAAGACTGGAAATCAATTGGTCGCGTCTTTTTTTAAAGTTTTCGCGCAGACTGAAATCAAACTGTTTGTTGGTTGTGCGAAGCAAGCAGCCGGCACCTATATAAGGTTGCAAGCCAACCTGTATTAGCACTAAAGGATGAATTTCTTTGCGTAGCCATGTCATTAACTTTGCAGTAAAAGCCGGCGAAGGATCAGCACTAAAGCTGAAATGAAGTACTGGTGCGCTGCTTTGGACCTTATCCAGAAAGCTAATAAGCTCCGTTCTGGTGCCAGACTTGACCAAATCAAGCTTATTGACGTCAACTACGTCTTGGAGCATCCGACTCATTGAAGGTAGCAAGTGAGAATCCTTTGAACGTCTAATTGTGGCCTGGTGGAGTGAATCGTCCAGGGCTTTAGCCTCACGCAGCACTCGGCTTAAATCTGTGTGACTTGCTATGCTGACTGGCAACAATAAATCCCGGTTCTTCTCATGCGCCATCACTGATATCCCGGATTATCGCTTCTTTTTCCGACTCTAGATCAGATAAGATATACTCCAACTGATCGCTTAGATCGATCTGGTCACCAATAGCAGTCAAGACATAGTGATTTATAATGTCTGCCATATTTTCTTCAAATTGTTTTATAAGTCTTGCTTTTTCTTTACTGACTTCTTCTATTAATTGCTGGCTCATCGTTTGGCGCTGTTGGTCAAGAGCTGTCTGAGTTTTATTTATAGAATCAATAGCCAGTTGCTTAGCATCCATTATTGATTCTTCATATTTGGCAAATTCTTCTTTCAGTTTTTTGGTAATCTCTGTTTTCATGTACTCATTTAGCTGAGAAGTAGTCAGACGCAGATCCTGCTGCAAAAACATGGCGTTTTCACCGATAATATTTTCGAAGTGCAGTCTGCCTCTGTTACGAAGCTCCTCTCGGAACTCCTCATTGAATATATGCTCTACATCTTTTTCGGCTTTAGAGCCGTAGGTATCTGTAATGTCATCGATAGAGCTAGAGCCTTTTGAGATACGGCTAGCTAACCATATAAAGCCTGAGGTCATAGCCGCAATACTTCCTAAGATTAGTGCTAACTCGAAAGCGTTCACGCTATGCCCACCACCTCTTAACGTTAATGTCTATAACTTTAGTAGTAAATATAACCCAAAAGATCTGTAATTAAAATGATCAGAAGTGTTATGACTACGAGAGTTAGCTGTTGCGCCAACCGGTTGGACGATACTAAGTGTGATCAAGAGACCTAGTACAGTGAGGGTTAATAATCGCCTTTTTGTAATAAATTGTTTAATTTTTGTGTTGTTCATTGTGCTTAACCTTTAACAGTATATCGTAACTACTGTTTCAGGCAACTAGTTTCTCTAGTGTTTTGACCGTGTAGTTTATTGCTTCTTCGTCTGTAAACCGCCCCATACTAAAGCGTAGACTGCTTCTTGACGCTTCGCTAGACAGTCCAATTGCCCTAAGAACATGAGATGGGTCGTCCTTGCTTGCGCTACAGGCTGATCCAGATGCACATTGTATGCCTTTTTCGTCTAAGGCCATGACCAAGCGTTCATTGTCTTGATCAGGTATGGTTATATGAACATTATTAGGTAGTCTGTGTTTAAGTGAACCGTTGATCTGGACTTTTGGTATTTTCTTCTTCAACTGATCAATAAATATTGCCTGCAAGGCCTTTAGTCTGTCACTTTCCCGAGAGCGACTGTTCTGGGCTATATCAAGCGCTTCGGCGAATCCCATTATTGCCGGTACATTTTCAGTGCCACTGCGATAACCAAATTCCTGGCCACCTCCAAGGATTATCGGATCTAATTTAACAGAGGCGTCTTTGAACAAAACACCGCTTTGCTTGGGGCCATATATTTTTCCCCCGTTTAGGGTCATGAGATCTAAACCAAGCCTATGAACATGAAGGTCTAAGTAGTTGCCAGCCTGACACGCGTCTGTGTGGAAGTAAAGTGGTGTATTATTCCCTTTTGCTTCACGAGTTTTTCTTAAGTCTGCTAGGAGCTCACTAATCTTCTTCAAAGGCTCGATAGTGCCGATTTCATTATTGGCATAGATAATGCTTACTAAGACCGTTTTATCAGTTACGGCTTTTGCTATGTCATCAGGATTAACCTGACCATCTGGTTTTGGTTTAACCAACGTGTAGTCCCAGCCGTGTTTCTTCTGATATTTGAGCGGCTTAATAACTGATTCGTGCTCAATTGCCGTGCTGACAATGTGAGTTTTCTCTTGTCGAATTATCGTACCAAAAAGTGCCAGATTGTTAGCTTCTGTACCACCTGCGGTAAATATAATTTCTCCTGGTCTAGCACCAAGCCATCCGGCAACCCGGCTTCTGGCATCGGCAATATCATTAGCGGCCGATCTGGCATCCAGATAAAGTGCTGATGGATTGTAAAAGCGTTCCTTGAAGTAAGGCTGCATTACATCAAGCACCCGACTATCCATGGGCGTAGCAGCAGCATAATCTAAATAAATCTTCTTCATAACTCAAGATTGATTATAAGGGAAAAGAGAAGGAGCGATTCGCTTTTGCGAATTGGAATTTATTTCCAAAGCGACTATGAGAAAAACCTTGGGTTTGTCTCATTACCCTACAAAAGGATATAGTTCGCGTTTTACACGCTGATCATACATAATCACCGCGTCGCGTAAGTGTTTAGCTTCATTTGCACTTACAGGGGTGTAGTGCCCATTCTGGGATTTCAAAATTCCGTTGGGACGAACATCATACCTGGTGGTGCGTACCTGGTGTTGGCCTTGTTTGTCAGTCCATTCCTCATGCCATACCCAAGTATGCTCGTCAAGACAGAAAAATTCACGTCGTGCCCCAGGTTCAACTGGACCGAATAATCGCCCGCCAATTTTAGCCTCATGTCGCATCAAATTCCGATATAGTTCAGCCCGCCTTTCAGCTTGTTTCTGAGCGATTATGCCATTTAATATCTTCTTAATCATGCCGCTTGGTTCCCTGCGCGTTCTATATCACCACGAGCTTTCTCGGCCATTTGTTCTAGGGCAATAGATTCAGGAGTAGATTCCGGAATCGGATTGGTAAACTGATAAACATTGGATTGAGTTGTTGTAGCCTGTGCTGGTTGTTCGGGAAAACTTGAGACACCTGGGTACAGAGATAGATCAGACGTATTAGGTTGAAGAAAATTGTTGTCTACCGTATTTGGCAGTTGGCCAGCATATATGGACAGGAAAACGTTTTCTAGTTGTAGTGCGTTGCTATGCACCTCTTGATAACGACTAAAGGCAATGCTCATAGCCTCGCCCATGTCCTCCTGAGGATAATTTTCGACGTTACCGTCGCTGTAATCCATATAACTCCTTATATGTTGAATAATTCCCGCGCATTTTGCGTTGAGGCCGCAGCTAACTGTTCGAGGCCCTCGCCCCGTAAGTCAGATAGAAAGCTGGCAGTCACTCGCACATGCTTAGGCTCGCAGATCATACCACGAAAAGGAACAGGGGTCAAGAAGGGAGCGTCGGTTTCTAGTAGTAGTTTTTGCAACGGTAATGCTTTGGCAGCCTCAAGCTGCTCGTCGTCTTTGGTAAAAGTCATTATGCCATTAAGCCCGACGTATAGATCTCTGGACAGAATTTGATCAAGCTCACGCCTTCCGGCACTAAAGCTATGGACCACGCCCCTGAGGTCTTTGTAGCTATCAAAAACAGGCCAAAAATCACTGAAAGCATCTCTGACGTGAAAAATAACAGGGAGATGGTGCTCTGCGGCCAGATCAAGCTGAAGCCTTAATAGCTTTTGCTGATCAGTTTTAGATGAATGCTCGTAGTAATAATCCAAACCGCACTCGCCGATAGCTACCACCTTGGGGCTATCTACCAAATCGCGAAATTTTTGCAATTTAAATGAGTCGTTTACATATTTTTTAGCTTCGTGGGGATGAAGCCCTACACTTGCCCAGACTCCACTGTGTTTAGCTGCCATTTCAATACTTGCCTGGCTGTCTTGCAATGTACAACCGACGCAGATCATGCCAGCTACATCATCCTTTTTGGCGGCAGCAATTACTTCATCAGCATCCAGTTCATAGTCTGCAAAATGTATATGACAATGTGTGTCTATAAACTCCATACAAGGTTATTCTACAACTTTCTGGACAGTGAATGTAAGTTAGTGTAGTATCTACGCTATGACTGAACTTGCGGAGTATGTTGGTCCTAGTGTGTCTGTTGATAATGTCATCTTTCAATTGATTGAAAATGAGTTGGCCGTTTTATTGATTCAGAGAGCTAGAGAACCATTTAAAGGAATGTGGGCTCTGCCCGGGGGCTATAATCCAGTCGGTGAAACCACTCATGAGGCCATGGCTAGAGTACTTAAGGCCAAGGGTGGATTGGACGTGCCTAAGCTTGACTATGTAGAACAGCTTTATACATTTGACACGGTAGCTCGGGATCCACGCGGACATTGTATATCCGTTACCTACATGGGGCTTGGCAAAAGCCTCATACCAAAAGCCAGCCACACAACTGAAAATCCCCAGTTTTTCCCAGTCAATAATCTACCCAAAAATCTAGCTTATGACCATGATGAGATCATTAACTATGCTCACAAAAGACTTCAATCAAAAATTATTTCTACGAATGTCGCTTTTGCTCTACTGCCCAAGCTCTTTACCCTGTCACAACTCCAGTCCGCTTATGAAGCAGTACTTTGTCGTGAACTTGATAAGAGAAATTTCCGGAAGAAGTTTTTGAACCTTGAACTTGCTAAGCCAACAAATGAATTCCATATGGAGGGCGCTCACCGTCCAGCCAAACTGTATAAATTCAAAGCCAGTCGTCTGGAATCTCTATCTACTAAATTTGACTAGATTTATCTAGAAACAAAGTTTAAACGAGCAGCGAAAAGCGTGCATGAATAGACTTATCCACATGTCTATTTGAAATAGTGTTGACATGACACTAAGTAGAGTTACAATAAAACTGTTAGTGTTAAATATACAATTAGTAGTAAGGAGGGTAGTTATGGAAGAAAATGAGGAAGAGCCAGGAAATTTCCAGGCGCATGATTATGCTGAGTTTGAAGCCAGTTTGTCTGCCCTGTTCGACCCTTATAGTGTAGTTAGGTATGACGACACAGAGGAATTTACTCCTGTTCCAGAAATATATCCCCGACAAATAGGCCAAACTGGAGTAAAGCTATACTTGGTAGAACAAGTTCGAGAAGGAATAGCCGCGGTATTTGATCTAACCCTGAGGAGAAAATACCATGAAAACATATGAGCATACACCATTTGGCGATGTTAACGTTCCTTATCTTTTAACGCCTGAATTGAGTAGAGCAGAGAGAGCCAGGATGTTTTGGGAGAGCGTACCTTATACCCGGTTGCCATGGTTCACGCGCTGGGTTATATATCAGACGCTTAGAAGCCTAAGGTAGGGTTATTTGGAAGATGGATTAGAAGCGGGAGTAGTCTCTTTCTTCGGAAATAGAGTACCTTCTGTGGGCCTCACTATACCATCAGCAAAAACGTGTTGAATTTTCGCCGCAGTTTCTGGCAGGAAAGGCATTAATAGATCGGCTATTTCCATCAGGCAGCTCACCTGATAAGCAAGGACATCCTGTAAGTGATCCTTTTCACCTTTTTTGTAGATTTCCCAGGGTTTTTGCTCATCGATGTACTGGTTTAGTCCGCGGACTTGTTCCCAGACTTCATCAAGAGCTCTGTCAAATCGGCAATTTTCAAGTGCTTCATTATAAGCGGCCGTGTCATGCTCTGCCGGTGGAATAGGACCAATCAATCCGTCTTCATATTGCCTGATCATTGCCGAGGTACGCTGAACCGCATTACCAAGTTCATTGGCTAGCTCGCTATTATAAGCATCGTGTAGTCTTTGCCAGCTGAAATCACCGTCTTCATAGGAAGGAATATGTCTTAAGAAAAAGTAGCGAAGCCCGTCAGTTCCGTAGTGATCGAGTATCTCTTTAGGCGTCACATAATTGCCAAGTGACTTGCTCATTTTCTGACCGTTAATGGTTATAAAGCCGTGGACAAATAGAGCTTTCGGCAAGGGCAGCCCAAGACCAAGTAATATACCCGGCCAAATTGCGGCGTGGAAACGTAAAATGTCTTTACCTATAACCTGTAGATTAGCCGGCCAGAATTTCTTAAAGTCTTGGTGTTCGGGGTAGCCGAGCACAGTTATATAGTTCATTAACGCTTCAAACCAAACATAAATAACCTGCTTATCATCACCCGGGACTGGAATTCCCCAAGAAATCTTGTCTTTGGGGCGACTGATACTTATATCTTCCAGCCCTTCTTTCAACACATGTAGAATTTCATGTTTACGCGTAGTGGGTATAATACGAAACGAGCCGTCCTCAATAGCATGCTGAATTTTAGGGGCATATTTACTAAGCTGAAAGAAATAATTTTCTTCTTCAATTTGCTCATAAGGACGATTGTGTTCTGGACAAACACCACCGTTGGCCTTGACCACTTTTTCAGAGAAAAAAGCTTCGTCACCCGTACAATACCAGCCAGTATATTTGCCTTTGTAAATATCTTTTTTGAGCGCTTGCCAAACCATCTGAGCTCTCTGCTCATGTCCGGGATCGGTCGTTCTTATAAATCTGTCATTACTGATATTTAAAGCTTTGGTAAGATCTCTAAAATTCTGGCTAAGTTTGTCGGCGAATTGTTTAGGACTTATTTTCTGTTCGGCAGCTTTTTCGGCAATTTTGCCGCCATGCTCGTCAGTACCCGTGCTAAAAATAACCGGCTTACCTTGAGCTCTAGCTGCCCTGGCCTCTACATCTGCCATGACGAACTCCAGCGCATGGCCGATATGTGGCTCGCCGTTAACATAAGGTATAGAAGTGGTTATGTAATAGTTCATAACTGATGGATTATAACAGAGTTTATGGGATCGATTCTTGGCCCGACTTTGTGTGTTAGTGCCCAATTTAGGCAATTTTATCGGCTATATTTTTGTTGTTGCCGAATCAGTTCTAGTGCATTACGACTCCCAGGCTGCTCTTACTACAAAAGAGTATCTATGGCTATTAAGTATTTGTGCAGCAGCTATAGGTTCGAGGTCTTTTATTTGAACTTGTAATCTTAGGTATCGTTCTTGCCATCCTTCAGGATTGTTATCTGCCGCTTCCTGGATATCACGAAAAGCCATTTTGGCCTCTTTTTGCTGCTGGGTAGAGTTCAATATTAGTGGTGGAAGTTCTTCTTCATCAATATCGTCCACTACTCTAGCCTTTATAATTTCAGCAATCGTAGGTTCACGTACTTCGATTATTTCTTCCTGGGTGTCAAAATGAGGGTTAATTTTTTGGGATGGCTTAGAGTGCTTTGGCCCAGTATTTGCGCCGCGCGAAGAAATGTTGGTTGGTCTTGTGGTTGGTTTGTAGCTATGTTGGTGCTCTTGTTCTTCTAATACAGTAGATACGCTCCCATCGAATGAATCATCTGACCCATCTAAAGGATGTTCCAGACCGTCAAGAAAGTCCTGAACACTTTGAGGCGCAGTATCCTGTTGTTCTCCAATTAGTGCCGGTTCTTCGGGCTCACCAGATTCATAACCTCTGTCAACTGATTCCATACAAGCTCTAGTATCTTAAAAAATGTACTTTCGAACAGCAGAATAAATCACAATCCACATCCACGCAGTTATGTATAATGGATGTTTATATTTCAGCTCAAATAGCTATTTTTGCGTATCAATAAATTCCTGGCAGAATCTTTCAAACACGGCGTTAGTCCAACCAAAGCCGGTCTGTGACGGATAAACACCCTTAATTGGGGGTTTGTCCGGTGAGACGACGTTATATTTTTCCAGGAATACTCCGTTTTCGTTAAACCAATCCAGATTGGTCTTAAGCCATTTCATTGCAATCCGCTTAGCGTCGTTATTATAGCCATAGCGTTGCAAACCTTTGACTATCAAAAAATGCAAAGGTGCCCAGCCATTTGGGTATGCCCATTGGGTTGGCATGCTTCCGGGCACAAACTGGCTAAGCGGCTGTACATCAGTGGTGGCTAGACCACCTTTGTTCTCAAAGCGCTTCAAGGCTTTGACCATCTGTTCGGCCTGCTCTTTTTCAACCATGCCTGCCCATAGTGGGTAAAAGCCGGCCAAAGAGCTCACTGTGCCGCGCTTTTCTTTAACAAAATTGTAGTCATAAAACATACCTCTGAGACTGTTCCACATTAGGCTGTTCATTGTTGATTTGCGGTGCTCGGCCGCTACTTCCCATTTAGCAGCAGTTCGCTTGTCGTCTAACAAACGATACATTTTAGCAATATCCGTCTCGTACTTGTAAAGAAGCGTGTTCAGGTCGACTGGCAGGTAGTTAAGGGCTTTGCGTCCAAATCGTGGCGTCATGTCCCATGCACTTTCAGCCTCTGCTAAATCGTTAAGCATATTGATGTCGTAGTAGCGGGATAAACCTTTATAGACTTGTCTCCAGTTAGGCTTGGAAGTTCCCATCCAAACGGTTTCATATTCTTCTTCAGCGGCGGTCATTTGTTTTTTCAGCCACTTAGGGCTTAGGTCGTAAGTATTATAAAGATCCCACATAAAGCTTGTTAATAGGGGTGGTTGGCTGCGTCCCATCAGATAAGTCCGAGATGCATTAGGAATAATCTTAAACCGGTAAAACATGCTGATGAGGTCTTCTAAAATACCTATGGCCAGTTCCTTGTGTTGCTCATTCAATATTCCTTGCACCATAAAATAACTGTCCCAGTAATACAGTTCATTAAAGTCAAATTCATGGCCCTCTTCGTATGCCGGAACTAGATAAGGCTCGGGAAGACCGAGCAGACTTTCATCATCTTTAGGATGAAAACGCTGCAATTTGTGCCAATAAGCTGCAATATAATCACGCGCAGGAGCCACATCGGCGCTAGTTAGCTCCGCGCTGTGTGGCAACAATTTGCGTACTAGGTTTTTGGGCTTTTCGAGCATCGTACTTCCAGCGTAACAAACCAGGCCTGCCCGTCAAGCCAGCTAAGATCTACTTGCAGGAAAAATCCGGGTCCCATCTGTCCGGATTGGGAAGAGCCGGATCGGGAAGTTGTTGAACTATCGGGGTGTTGGTTCCACCTGTAAAGTTCGTTTCGGTGCAATGTCTTCTAGCCCATGGCATGGGCTCGTCATGAAAACCCCCAGCATACCAATTAGGCATATCTTTCCAGTGCGCTACTGCCGGATCGGCTTGAGAATTTCCCATAGTTGCTTGCCATTCGTTTCGATTACTGTACAAAGCTACCGTGACATCTTTACCTATGTCTTGGGAAGCAAATTCCTTGATGGCTTCTATTTCCCCTTGCAGGCTAGCGCGATTAGCTGCTTCATTCTTGGACCATGAGTTGTAGTGCTCTACATCTATAAACCACCAAGTTGATTTCAGACCATATTTTCTTGCGATCATCACAGCGTCTTTACCGGCTTGATAGCCTTCTTCGTGAGGCGGAAGTTTGCCTGTATAGGCTGAGTTCACATAATAAGCAACGTTGTTATAAGTTTTCGCCTCGCTGACAAGACACTGGTTTTCGGTAAATGGACTTCCGTGATTTATGCCAATTATTGCAAAGTCAACGTTTGTTGGGACAGTCTCCTTAATTTGAGTCTCGTCAATGCTACCATCTTTGCCAGTCCTGCCACATTGTGGAAAAGAAATATCAATGCCGTGTCCTTTAATAACGAATGGCTGCACCGGTGGAATAGTAGTTGTTGAAGTTGTGGAAGATTGTTTTTGGGGTTTGGGAGCAGTGGTCGTTGTTGGTTTTGGAACTACGGATCTTGGAACCCTAATTTTGGCCCTTCTGTCGCCAGCAGAGGGCTGGAGAGACTCAGCTGGCGCTTGGCTATTAACAAGTTTATCTGCCTGTAGATTTATAGCCGTTTCAGGACGATATTGCACCAAGTGTGCGACCCCGGTAGCCGCCATAATTATAGAAAGCCCACCCATGATCTTTGCCAAGCGTCGAAAATGAGAGCTATTTTCAATCGTTGCATTTAGATTATGTAGTTTTTCGCCTAAAGAGGGTTTTGGTTTCCATGGATGTTCCATGCTCAAGAGCTGTGCTTCATCAATAATATGATCTGGTAATCCCAATGACATTACTACTATTGTAAAGCGAAATTCTAACTTATCAAAGCATAAAAATGACAGTAAGCAAAAAACCTTCTGAATATACCGTTTGAGGTATTTTTAGAACAAATATCTATTCGATAATGATAGTGCCTGTTTCAGAGGGATCAAGATGATTATGATAACCAAATGTTCCCTTTTTTGTAACTGTAAATGTCATACTCCCTCCGGCCGCCACGAGTCCAGCATTTAGGTCTGTATCATCTGTATGTACAGGGTGTGGATCCGAATCAAATTGCATATTATGAGACGTGGTGTTTTTAATCTCCACTTTACTGCCTGCTTTCACTGTTATTTTGCTGGGGCTAAAGCCGGTGTCACCATAAGTGATTGTAGCTACAGCGCTTGTGTCTGGACTAGGCTGATCGCTTGGGGCACTATTGTTGCTGGAAGTGGTTGTAGAAGTGCTCTGGCTTGTTGTTGCTGATTCTTTAGATTTATCATTATCGTTTTTCTTTTTGATGGCAAAAGCGCCTCCGCCAATTATCAAGACTGCCACAATTGCTACTATAACTCCTGTCTTCATGAAACCTCCTTCAAAAATTATGCCTTTTTATTATCAAGCTTAATTGTTTTGTCTGCAAGTTGCCTGGCTTCGAACTTTTGGGAATAGATATAAATCAATGCAATTATTAATGTACCGGCATAAAAGTACCAGACACTGCGAAACCAATGCACCTGAAGCTGAGTGCCAAGCCTTAGAGCATGATAAACAATAACCAGCATAGCTACATCACTGAGATATTGCATATATTTCCACCAGCTACGCTTGCCAAACTTTCGTCTGAATTCGTAAGCTAAAAACACAAACAAAGCACCTGTACCTAGTAAAGTTGCCCAGCCATAAACCATTTCATAACTACCTGGTGGCAAGCCCAAGCCGTCCCGCCATAGCTGCCAGATAAGCAAACTAGGATGGAGCAATATGGCCGCCAGCACCATCCAGCTGGTGACTTCAAAGTAAAAGGCGGTCACTGATCTATCAATCCCAAAATATTGCCGCAGCGCACTTACGATATAGTGGACCCACATCAGACTGAAGGCCACTAGCCCAAAAACAGGGAATAACTGGTATGTAGGGACTGCGAATATCTGCCAGCTTAGACTCTGCCCCCAAACATAAATAGCAAGAATCAGTACTACTAGGCTGAGTGCCCATGCGCACACATTTAACCTCTTGTCATTCATGCTTCTGATAATAACAAAATTCTGGAAATTTAGTGGCTGGGGCGTTTTTTCAGATGGATGAAAATTTCGTAAATCCAGTGGCGGACTTTAACTTCTTCTTCAAAATAAGGAGACAGAACTTTCTTTCTAAGCCAATTCATATAAAGACGGGAATACCTTATGCGCCGTGAATCTGTTTTTGTTTCTCCTGACATGCTTTTCATTATACTCCCCTGTTCAACTCTTGCCCATCACTTACATAAACACTGGCGGTATAGGAGCTATCTCACAGACAACGTGCTAACGTCTTGATACGCTACGATCGCCCTAAAAGGAGGGTAAGTATGGCATTAGATAGGGACTATGATGAAATGAGCCGCGATGAGTTGCTCATGCTAATTGGTATCGATGATGATCCCGCCATAAGCCGTAGCGATCTGATAGTTATGGCCATGGAGCGTGATCCGGATATGTAGGCTAAGCCTCAAACTAAAACCGGGCTGCTTAGCCCGGTTTTTTTATTTAACCTACTCAAGCGGCTCTTCAAATGGTTTGTCAAACTCAGGAGGTCTTATCAGAGAATCTTTCTCAATTTCCGCTCCAATTAGTTGATCCAGCCGGATTTGCATTTCATCTATATAAGGCCTGAAAAATCCACTATCAGCCAGGCTATTTGGACGATCCCATTTATATGCATCTACCCAGAGTCCTTTCTTGAATTTGCCTTTTATGCTATCTCGGCTGTTTAAGTCATCGTCCAATAAATCAAAGTTCACATGCGCACTTCTGCGATGGATCCTAGGCTCACCGGTTATTAGAGCAATATCTTTTGCCGTAGCTTTGCGTGGGTCTCTGGTAATTAACCTCGTATATAGTACATATAAACCACCGACAGCTAGAGACTCAGGCATAATTCTGTGCGCACTGGTATGTTTAAAATCCATAGCTGAGTAAAGTCCTGGTTTCTCTATTCCTGGTTCATACATATGATTCATAAACTTATTATACCATATTTTATCAATTTTGTAGACTTCTACCGCAGCCGTGAGATGACAGTCCAGAATAACACCACTGCACCGAGTGTGCGGCGGAAGTAGCTGGCACCTTGGAATATTTCCAGCCATGCCCAGGTAAATAAGGAACCGAACGAGATAAGGCTAGCAATAAAACCGAGCTGGCCGTATGGCAGTATATGAGTTAGCACCCAGCTAACAAACCACGTCCAAAGTGCTGCATTTGGGTTCTGCCAGACTACAACTTTGCCGTGTTTGTCTTTAAAGAATTTGGAGAACATTCCTTAACTGTAGCATCTTCTGTATCCGTTTTTGAATAACCAAACTATTGGGCCGAGTCAGCCTGTATGTGCATACCCAAATGCTTAGGAACACCGTTGTCACGTGTATAGGCTCGGGCTGATGTGCAAACACTCACCGTGTAGGTTACGTCGCCTTTTGTTGCCTGCATCTTAAGAATACCTTGACATGCTAGAGCATAGGCTGCGCTGTCTTCTTTGATATCTTCGACTTGTCGTTCTATTTTTTCTAGACTATCCCCAACACCTTGTCGAGTTGATTCTGCCATTCTATCCGCTATCTCCTCGTCAGCTACCTTGAAGCGCAGCATTTCGTTAAACTTCTCGCCACTTTCCCCCAAAAGCGAACCACCAATTCCCTCTACTAGCTCGCCTGCCACAGCTAACTTTAAGATCTTACTGGCCAAATCACACTGTATACCACAGTCTTGGCATTTAGGCGGAATCTCAAACTCTTCTGCAGATATCATAGACATATATTATAGCATATTTCGTTAATTTTTCCTAGTACTTTACTGTATTTAAAGTAGCTCCGTCATCTAAGTGCTACACTTAGAATAATGAATCGGCGGCAGTTATTTGTGCTTCTGACCACCATTGTCGGTAGTGGCGTAGTCATTCTTGACGGCACAGTCGTTAATATTGCCCTACCGCATATTGCTCGCGAGCTTGGCGCCAGCTTCGCCCAATTACAATGGATCGTTGACGGCTATTTGCTGTCTTTATCTTCTCTGATCCTGATCGGTGGTTCGCTTGGTGATATTTTAGGTAGGAAACGAATTTATTACATTGGCTTGATCGGTTTTGGTATAACTTCGCTTCTCTGTGGTCTGGCACCAAATATTGAATTTTTGATTGGTATACGAGTGGTGCAGGGCATTTTTGGAGCAATGCTTGTCCCGGGTGGCCTTGCAATTGTAAATACTAATTTCCCAGCCGAACTTAGAGGCAAAGCCATAGGCACATGGACAGCTTGGTCTAGCATTACCACAGCTATTGGTCCCCCGCTTGGTGGCTGGATTGTTGATAATGCCTCCTGGAGATGGATATTTTTCATCAACGTACCTCTTATTGCCCTGTGCATGTGGCTAGGTAAAAAGAGTGTTGAGGAGAGCCGTGATGAAGGGCAACGCACAATTGATTATCTTGGCGCAGCCCTAGCCGCAGTTGCTCTTGGCGGCACAACTTATGGGTTAATTGAAGGGCCGATTCAACACTGGAGCACGCGAGCAATAACAGCATTGGCTGTAGGAGTTGTAGCCATATTTGCCTTCCTGTATGTAGAGAGTCATGCAAGCGACCCAATGGTCAAACTAAGTCTGTTCAAATCTCGCAACTTCACAGCGGCAAATGCTGCGACCTTTGCCATGTACGGCGCACTAAGCGGTTTCATTTTTGCTTTCGTTATTTATCTGCAATCTTCAGTCGGCTATAGTGGCATAAAAGCCGGTGTAAGTTTGTTGCCAGTCACTTTCTTGATGCTAACACTTTCAGGTCGTGTTGGTGCATTGTGTGCTAGGTTCGGACCCCGTTTTTTTATGACGGTTGGGCCAATAGTCCAGGCAATGGGCATGGTTTTGTTATTGCACCTAAATAGCCAATCAAGCTACTTGACGACGGTATTGCCCGGAGTAGTATTGTTCGGAATCGGCTTGGCGCTTACGGTAGCTCCCTTGACTGTTACCGTTATGGGCTCAGTGAGCGATAAAAGCTCAGGAATTGCCTCAGGCATCAACAACGCCGTAGCCCGTGCGGCTGGACTTATAGTCATATCAGTGGTCGGTATTTATGGCGCTTCAAATGCCTATAAATTCACTCTCACACTTTGTGCTAGCTTAGTTCTGATTGCAGGCGTTCTTTCATTCTTTTTAGTTCAAAACAAAGTCAAAAAGCTAGCCTAGGCGATTACGAAATAGGTTTTGCTAATCTTTCTTGCCTGCTAAGGCTTTGGCGTCAAAACACCACAGCTCGTTGGTTTCACTATCCCGTATGTAATAGCGCGGTATCGTGATGGTCTCCATAACCCCTCCATAACAGGATAGTAAACCAACTTAAGCGTTAGCGATGTTAGATTAATTACAAACAAAAAAGCACTATCGAATGTCGATAATGCTCATTTGGTGGAGCTGGCGGGTACTGCCCCCGCGTCCATCGGTTTACAATGTTAGTCTTC
>CAZLTB010000002.1:0-66243 GCA_964562505.1 uncultured Candidatus Saccharibacteria bacterium | reverse complement strand
TGCATCTGTGGATCGGTTCGGTAAGTGCTGCCAACAAACAACAGATTACCGCAAGGCAATGCATCGCCCTGTCCACTGAATCGGAACGGTGCTTTGATAATTTCTTTACCCTGGCTCTGTAAAGTCTTTTCGGCATATGGCTCTTCGGTCTGCCGTTTGTTTGGTAGAGAAGAAAGCACAACTTTGTTGCCACGGCACAAACCCCAATTAGCTGTGTATACCCCATCCTGACAACTCTCCGGGGCGTCAACCTTTATTACCCTTGTTCCGGCTGCTTCCAAGGAAGCACGAATGGCTAAATGTTCGTTTTGAGCTTGTTGCATATCAATGGCAACACTGGGATCCATATAAGGGTTAATCGCAAATTCATCACTGAAATACTCGACCCCAGACATCAAAACGGTTTTGTTTATAGCCATTGGTTAATAATTGTACGGAAAAGAGAATTAAACAAAAACTAAAATACCCGCAACCACAGCAGTTAAGGGGTTGATAAAAACGCTTAATAGTAGTATAATATGTCTATATGTCCGAATATATTCCTCAACCAACACCTGGGGCACTCGATATTGCAGAAGGTATGGCCACAGAAAAGAATAGCAAACTTGCAGAAACGTTTAGTCGTTTTAGCTTAGCAGGCGAAGAGAGTATCGATGTATTGTTAACGCCTTTCATTGGCGGCCAACGCGAACGATACCTAATAACTACGCAAATTGGCGACCGTGAGCTATATGAGAAATTTCAAGATGCGCTTATTCCACAATTTCCACGTGAAGAGGTTGCAGGAGGAACCATCTACAAACTACCTTTAGATATAAAACCACTAGATGAAGAACGCTTGTTTGTAGATAAAGTTTCAAGCGAAACCTATATCAGTGATCACGAGCTATTTTTTCAGCTAGGCGAGCTTTGGGCACAAATTTATAAAATTGGTGATAAATCTCCCGAGAGTGATCCGCTTTCTCATACCAGTCTACTGGATTGGCAAGCAGAAGGAGGTAAGCTAATTCCGATTCCTCCCTATGTAGATTGGGTAGATATTCCTTCCGTACATGAAGCCGTCAATTACTTCGCAATATCACTAGAAGACCAACTAAAATCACTAAATTCCCAAAAATCATACAAAGAATTAATAAAAGCAGCACAAGCGGGGTGGTGGAATGCAAGCCGAGAGTGAAAAAAGAGCTTTGCCTGCCCAAACTTCTGTACTTGAAGAGTGGGAAGTACTAGGCTCAAATGAACTAGAACCAGGCCACAAAAACCAAGTCTATGCTTTTCGCCAGGCAATTGAAGAAGGCTATGCACTTAATGGTGCGCAGGTGATTGATATAGACCGACATGAGCACGCTATTATTAACGAATCAAAACCGATAAATGTACAAATGGCTGTAAGTATTCAAGAACGGGTTGAAAGGAATAATAATCGTCTATGGCTTTCACCCGAATACTCTGAACTGATGGGGGCTGGTCTGACTAAGTTTAGTGTTGTCCGTACCAGTGTGGCCGAAACTTCAGCCCATCAAGTGTTCTTTGGACTACTTTACAATGATAAAGACACACAAGCCGCTCTGCCGGTTGCAATAAAACCTTGCACTACCAAACCTATAAAAGCGTGTTACGACTGGTTGAATGCACAGATAGTTAGTACCAAGGAAGGCATGCGATGCTTTAAGCCAGTGGGCTTTATGTACGGGAGTGATGGAACAGGCTACTCTATCACAGAATTAGAAAAGGGTGTCGAAGCACTTGATAACTCCAACTGGGTGAATGTTGCTACAGACATAGAAAATGAAGAATATGCTGGGCAGCGCCAAAACATAAAGTTTATTGCTGAAAAGTTGGCAAACATTCACCGTAAGAATATTTTTCATGGTGACCCTCAGTTTAAAAACATTGCAGTAGATATCACTGGAGACATATTTTTCATAGATTGGGAATCCGCAACTTTTTTAACTGACGAAGCAAAGCCGTCAATAGTACTTCATAAAGCAGTGCATGATCTAAGGGTTATGTATGGTTCTATGGCTCTGCCTGAACAGCACAATGGTATTGGATTACTAAGTGGTTTCAAATTACCTGTCCAATGGGACTATTTTAAAGAATATGTCTTCGATCCTTATATGGAAGCCTTTATAGAGGGCAGAGACGATAATAGCAAGGCGTTTCAACAGATATCAGATACCGAAGAACAGCTTAAAGAATATATATTAAGCGGACGACTTTACGAGTCATTTCGACGTCATCGAGGCCCACGGACCGAAAACGCAAATTAAGTAAAACTTGTAGGCCTTGACCGGATTTTAGGATTTCGATAATATTAAGACTGTTAATTAGCACTCTAATGCTTAAAGTGCTAATATGGAAAATCCAGCAGATTGGATGAATTAAAGGAGGTTTAATGATGGGCGTGAATATTCAACCCCTCGCCGACTATGTAGTAGCTGAGCAGGAAGAAGCTGAAACCAAAACTGCCAGTGGCTTGTATCTGCCCGACAAGGCTCAGGAGAAACCGAAAGTAGCTAAAGTTTTAGCAGTTGGCAAGGATGTCAAGCAAGTCAAAGTGGGTGACCGTATTGTCTATAAGAGCTATAGCACTACTGAGATTAAAGTGGGCAATGATGAACATATTTTGGTCAAAGAAGAAGATATCTTAGCGACCGTTAAGTAGGAGGTTTTTTGATGGCAAATAAAGTTTTTTATGATGATGAAGCTCGCCGACGCGTGCTTGGCGGAGCTCAAATTTTATACGAAGCAGTAAAAACTACCATGGGGCCTAAGGGCCGAAATGCAGTTATCAGCAAAAGCTATGGCAACCCAACAGTTACCCACGACGGTGTGACCGTTGCCAAGGGAATAGAGCTAGCTGATGTTGATGACGAGACACTCGGCTACAAGGTCGGTGCTGAACTTATCAAACAAGCAGCAAATAAAATGAATGACGTCGCAGGTGATGGTACTACTACTGTCACAGTACTGACTTATCATATTTTGAACGAAGCCAATAAATTGATTGCGGCGGGACATAATCCAATGCTTTTAAGAAAAGGTTTAGAGGCTGCTGCTCACGATGTGTTAGCAAGTCTCGGAAGCTTTAGTGAAGATATCAAGAGTAATAAAAAGCGTGTAGCCGAAGTAGCTACCATTTCTGCTGGTGACCAAGAGATTGGGGATTTAATAGCTGATGTTATTGATAAAGTGGGTAAAGACGGTGTAGTGACTGTGGAAGAAGGCCAAGGCTTGGCGCTTGAAAGTGAAGTTGTCGAAGGATTCACGTTTGACCGGGGTTTTGTCAGTCCTTATATGGTAACTGACCCTGCCCGTATGGAAGCGGTTTACGACAAGCCATCAATAGTTATTACTGATAAGAAAATTACTTCTGTCCAGGAGTTTCTGCCACTACTTGAAAAACTGGCTCAAGCTGGCAAAAAAGACTTAGTCCTGATTGCTGAAGACGTAGAAGGTGAAGCACTCGGAACGTTGATACTGAACCGACTAAAGGGCGTATTTAATACCATAGCTATTAAGGCTCCCGCATTTGGGGACCGACGCAAAGATGTACTCAATGACATTGCAATCCTAACAGGCGGCGATGTCATTACTGAAGATCGTGGCATGACCTTTGAAAACGTTGATCTTGACGTAGTGGGAACTGCGCGCAAGGTAATTGTTAATAAAGATGAAACAACCATAATCGAAGGTGGTGGCTCAACAACTGAAGTCAATGCTCGGATTAAACAAATTGATGCACAGATAGCTTCAGCAACCAGCGAGTATGATAAAGAAAACTTAGAAAAACGCCGTGCAGCATTGCAGGGCAAAGTGGCTGTAATTAAAGTAGGTGGCGCAACTGAGACTGAGATAGAGGAAAAAAAGTTCCGCGTCGATGACGCAGTACATGCTGTCAAGGCAGCACTTGACGAAGGTATTGTCGCTGGAGGAGGAGTAACTCTAATAAACCTGACTGGAAAAATTTCAGCTGGGACATCTGCTCGGAGCGAAGAGCACGTGGAGTCAATACTTGCTGGCCAGGCATTACTTAAAAGTGCCTTAGAGCAGCCATTCAGGATCTTGCTTGAAAACGCCGGCCTAAACCCAGACGAATGGTTACCACAAGTCCGTAAATCTAAAGCAGGTTTCGGGGTCAACGTAAACAATCCCGGTGATAAGCCAGTTGATCTTAAAGCTGCTGGCATTGTTGATCCCACGCGCGTTACCAAAGAAGCCATTCAAAACGCTGTGTCAGTCGCTGGTACGGCCATGACCATGGGCGCCCTAGTAGTTGATGTACCGGAGAAGAAAGAACCAGCTGCTCCTGACATGGGTGGTATGGGCATGGGAATGTAGGGCGCGTAGTTCTACATATCCATAAAACAGGCTAAATCTCACAAATTTTTCCCTATCCAATAAAGATATTGCAAAATTGGCTAGTTTGTACTATGATATTAATATTATTTGGGAGAAGTAAACATGGCACTATTCAAGCGCCGTAAAAAACAACCAGAAGAGTCTGAGCCACAAGTACCGGCTGAAATTCAGGAATATTATCAAGCAGAACGGCGCGAACGTGCTGGGGTTGCCTGGCTATTAGCGCTCGGGACTCTTTTAGCAACTGTACTTTTAGCGGTTGGATTATTCTTCGGTGGACGTTGGATATACCGAAAAGTCACACATAAAAATACCCCTGTAGCTACAACAAGCCAACCCAGTAATCAGACGTCGACTACGCCTTCCACTAGCTCCTCAGGTGCAGGTAGCTCAAGTGGCAGTTCGAGCAGCCAAAGCTCTCCAAGCACTTCTTCTCAGTCAACAACTAGCGGCTCCAGTAGCACTTCATCAAGCAGTGGCTCAACTCCACCATCTTCATCCTCTACTAGCCAAACCACTCAAAACACGAAAATTCCAAACACAGGCCCTGGCGATATGGCCGCGGTCTTTGTCGTAGTATCGCTAATAACTGCCCTGGCACATAGCCAAGTTACTAGATACAAAACGAACAAATAATATTAGCTACAAAACCATACCTTAAACAGTTTGTGACTATAATCACTGACCGTTATTTTGATCCGTTGTTTAATAAAGTGTACACAAAGTTTTGGTTGTGAGCGAAGAACTGTATTCTGCAATATGGTCGCTTGGAGTACAGCGAGCTAATAGCGAAACCGAATAACCGAATACCCAATCTCAATCGTTATGAACGAATCGGGTGAGTGCAGCGGAACTTTGCGAGGGAGGAGGACCAAGAGGTCGGTTTAACAAAAACTCAACCGATCAAACAAACATAGCCGCTTTAGTAACCTTAGGAGGTGGTTATGGCCGCAGCAACCCAGCAAGACGTGCAAACTGCATTTGAGCGTGCCAGACAGTCTATTTTAAGCAATGTGATAACGCGAAACGATGTGCAGGTATCTGTTACACAACTTCGCAACATCATTCTGCAAGATATACGTGATATGCATGGTGAAAACCAGCAGGCAATGCGCCAATACCAGGCAAGACAATATCAGATGACACTGAAAGTCACTAACATGGAACGACAGATTGCTGCTATGCAACAGATTCTCCTTAGAATACTTGATCAACAAACCAGAGCTATGAACTTGCTCCAAGGTTGAACGATCAGCATTAGAAATTTATCAGACAAATTCAGCGGGCGCCTAAAATCTAACATAAACTATTTGAGTTAATAGTTGGAGGCATGGTATGACAAACCTTACGAAACAAGACGTGCAGAACGTCATGGAAAATGTCAAAAACCAAATGCTTCAACGTGTTGCATCTAGACAGGATTTACAGGCTCAGAATGACCTAATGAGAGCGCTGCTTAGTAATCTACAGCAAAACCAGCAACTTCTAAGGCAAAGTGAATTCCAGCGTGTTCAAATGCACCGCCGAGCGGTGGCTCTTGAATCACGAATCGTACAGCTGGATCAGGAACTTAGAACATTACGCGGTTCTCTAGAGAATTCTATAGCAAGACTTATCGAGCAGCAGCCGGAGCGTATCATTATGCCCGTGCAGGCTGACGCAGCACAGCAAGCAAGACAACCGTTATATAATCTTCAACCGACGGTTTAGTTCCCTTTATTTTGGTTTTGGCTCTGTTGAGTGAAATAGTTGATTTCGTTGACTATATCTAGTAATGCTTGTGCCCGAGCTTTTTCGTCCACGATTTGCCCGGCACTTTCATACGCGGTTTTTATAAGACTTTGATCATCCGAGGCTTGAATCATCATCATTGTTGTCCGGAATTTCTCTTCGGGTGTTTGTTCAAGACGTCCAACCAACGGCGAAAGTTGCTGCAAGGCTTGTTGCTTAATGCCAATTAAATTGTTATCTACTGGACCGGCTTGAGGTACTGATGGCTGACTTACTGGTGGTTCGGCCGGTAGGCTAGGAGTTGCATTAAATTCATTTGGGTTTACAGATGCGGTTGTAGGCGGAGGAGTTGGAGGAGTACTACCAAATGATGTTACTGATGATGTATCAGGCACAGGTGCACTAGCGATCGGAGCATTAGGTAACGCAGGGTTGAAAGCTTGGTTTTGATCTTGGCTGTTATCGTTTTGACCGAACATACGGTTCCACCCCCTAGGGACATGTTTTTTATAGAATCATAAGCACTATACCATATACTATATATCAGTTAAACCGGGAGACCAAAATGCTGGATGATTTGAAATACATTCACGAACGTGATGCTCAGGATGCTTTAGGAATCGCTGAAAAACAGTGGCAACAACTGTCTCACAAATACGACACTACCTTTAAAGCTAAAACTGAGGTTCGGAATATTGTGCTCAGTGGCATGGGCGGATCAGCACTGCCCGGCGTTTTTTTAAGTTCATGGCCAAAGTTAAATGTACCATTTGAGATCGTACGTGGTTACAACTTGCCCGATTATGTTAACAGCAATACGATTGTCATTTCTTCTAGTTATTCGGGCAATACCGAAGAAACATTGTCTGCCTTAGATGACGCTGAGGCGAAAGGAGCTCAGATTGTCGTTATAGCTGCTGGCGGTAAACTTCTAGATAAAGCCAAGGAAAAGTCATATCCAGTTTTTGAAATTCCCTCTGGTATTCAGCCCAGAATGTCATCCATGTATTTTTTAAGCGCCTTAGTTCATATTTTACAGCCCCTAGGGACCATTGATGAAAAAAGTATAGCGGAACTTAGCGAGGTCAGTGGCTGGCTTGAAAAGGAGATAGATAACTGGAAGCCCACAGTTCCAGCTGGAAAAAATCAAGCCAAACAAATTGCCCAAGAATTGATGGGCCGAACTGCCATAATCTATAGCGGTCCTTTGCTTTTTCCGGCTGCCAACAAGTGGAAGATCTGTATAAATGAGAATTCTAAAAATCTTGCCTGGTGCAACCAATATCCAGAATTTAATCATAATGAGTTCATTGGTTGGTCAAGTCATCCTACCGACAAGCCTTTTGCAATTGTTGAGATACGTAGTAATTTAGAACATCCGAGAGTACAAAAACGCTTTGAAGTGACCGAACGCCTATTATCTGGTAAAAGACCAACACCGATAGTAGTTAAACCAGCCGGTGAGACCATTTTGCAACAACTTATCTGGAGTGTAGTGTTAGGCGATTTTGCTAGTATTTATTTAGCGTTGCTTAATGGCGTAAACCCAACACCAGTTGATTTAGTAGAAAAACTTAAAAAATCCCTCGATAGTTAGGCTGTAAAAGAGTTATTATAAAAGTAATTAAACGGAGGCCTAAAGGTGGACCCAAAAGATCTATTTACACAGGCGCTCGACCAGGCTTCAGGCTGTATTCATCATGTCCATGATGACCAACTTGGAAATGCTACACCTTGCACAGAATGGGATTTAAAAGCACTGGTTAACCACATGGTTTATGAACTACTTTGGGTTCCAGATATGTTGGCTGGCAAAACGGTTAATGAAGTTGGCAGCAAATATGACGGAGATGTTCTTGGTGAAGATTTGCAAAAAGCTTGGCAAGCTGCTGCTAGTAATGCACGCAAAGCTGTTAGGAGCAGTGGTTTAGACCAGATTGTCCATTTATCCCAAGGTGACGTGCCAGCTCGTCAGTATATTAATGAAATTGGTAATGATATGTGCATACATGGCTGGGATGTGGCTCAAAGTACTCAATGTAATTTGATTATCAATGAGGAGCTGGCAGGAAGCTTATATGACTTTATGCTTCCTCGCAAAGAAAAATTATCGGTCAATGGAGATTTTGCACCAGCAATTGATGTATCTTCAGACGCAAGCATTCAGACTAAGCTCTTAGCTCTCTTAGGCCGTAAAGCGGAACGAACAGATGGGGCAAATTAAAACACCTGATGATATAAAACAACTAGGCATAATTATGTCTGTCTGGGCGCATCCTGACGACGAAAGTTTTCTGGCTGCAGGCATACTTAGTACAGCTGTACAAAATGGACAGGAAGTAGTTTGTATTACTGCTACTAAAGGCGAGGCTGGGATTCAGGATGAAAGTCGTTGGCCAGCGACTCGCTTAGGTGATATTCGGGCAAATGAGCTCAAACGTGCCTGCAAAATTCTGAGTATTAATAACCACCATTGGCTAGGATATTCTGATACACACTGTGATCAAGTTAATACAGATGAAGCTGTCAATAAACTGCAAGCATTCATTGAGCAATACCAGCCAGATACCATATTGACATTTGGCCCTGATGGTTGGACGGGTAATCCCGACCACTCTGCTGTATCAGATTGGGTGAAGCGTGTGGTCAAAGAATCAGCCAGAGACATTACTGTCTTTCATGTCGTTGGGACAAAACACAATTACGAAAAATATTTAAAACCTATAGATGAAAAGATAAATATTTTCTATAACATTGATAAGCCGATTCTTTACGAATCACAAGAATGCGATATTTGTTTTGAATTATCAACCGATATACAAAAACTTAAACTAAAAGCTCTTTCATCTATGGAATCTCAGACAGAGGCCCTGTTTGAGCTTTTTGATAAGCAATTTTTAGCTGAGGCTTGGGCCAACGAGTATTACATAAAAGCTAGTTAGAACTATATGTGACCCTCATTAATCCCTAACATGTAGCCCATATAATTAACAATCAAATGAAGCCCCCAATACACAATGACGATAGCGACCATTAGCTTTAGAGATAAATGGATAAATGGATAAATAAATATCAGACCTCCGAAAATATAATCAAGTTGATCAAAAGGGAACCAACTTTTGCCCGGCTTAACGCCAAGACGTCTTTTTACAAAACTCTCCACTACATCACCGAATAAAGCACCAAAACCCATTGAGGCAGTGGCTACAAAAATATAAAAAGATGAAGTTTGACTTGGTAAGATCAATTTGTATTGAATAAGTCCAACCAAGCCACCTACCAAAGTTCCAAAAACTATTCCACGCCAAGTTTTATTATCACCTAGGATCCGCCCGCCCTTATACTTACCCCAAAGATCAATTGGCGTGTTCCAATTCTTGATGACAGGTATTTTGGCCGCAAATGTCGGCACCATATTAGCAATGCCTGCTGGTAAAAAGACCCAAAAAGCCGTAGCTAATAAATTCATGATTGGTTCCAGACTATTTTGCGCAGACGGTTATACTTAGGATAAAGAAGGCTTAGTAAACCGGGACGGCCTGTCATAGGTTTAGCATTTTGTAAAAGTTCTAATACATTATCTCGTTTTGGTAAACTATCCATTCTCGTAAAAGTTTTACCTAAGCCGTGCAGTCCATGGGCATCACTGCTTGCCGCACCAAGCTTATGATTAAGCCGTACCCAGACCACTGCTTGCTCGCTACGGTTTTGGAAAAAGGCCCGGCCATTACAAATTTCTATAATATCAACATAATCAGCCAGTTCTTCCAAAGTTTGAGGATGAAGTCCTTTACGAATAGTTTCGAATGGATGCGGTATATAAACTATGCCCCGTTGATCCTTAATTTGCCTGACAGTTTCAAGTGGAGAAAGTCCGGGTTGAATCGGGCTTTCAAGGAATAAACCGATTATTTCTCCAGCCGAAGTCATAATTTCTTCGCCAATGATAATATGTTCGCCTAATTCCTGCTTAATACGCGTCGCAAAATCTATGCGATTGTGGTCTGTAATAGCCACGCAGTCTACCAAGCCCGATTTGATAGCCTTTTTATATTGATTTGCAGAAATACCTCCGTCTGGTGAAGCGATAGAGTGTGTGTGTAAATCAACTTTGAACATCAGCTTGGTTTAGATTTTCGATAATTCTAGACAAGCGTATTAGGCTGGTATAAATAGCCCCGATCGTGATTACTATTACTAGAAGAGCCAGGCGATCAGTTAGCAGACCGATAACAACGAGAAACATCCTGATTTCAAAAGCTAGTAAGCCGCCTCTGAAGGTTTTGTTGACGTCATGATTAATGTGCTTCTTTGCAAAGACAACTTCACCCCAAGCATTTACATAGCTTATTAATAAAGAACAACCACAAGCAGCAACTGCCCAAACTGCTAAATACGGCCGGCCGGTACTGGCAATAATGGCATAGGCTATACCACTGTAAAGTAATATTTCCTTAGCTCTGTCGGTTATAGAATCGAGCAACATACCAGTGGTACTGGATCGACCTTGTAAACGAGCCATCTCACCGTCCAAAGTATCAAAAAGCCCGAATATTACTAGTAATCCAGCTGCCCAATAATTGTGCCTCGTAGCAATTAGCCACGCTATCGGTATATGTGCTAATAGGCCAGTAATGGTTATAGTATTTGGTGACAAATGACCACCGGTTATTGAGTTCAGTAAAAGGGCAATTCTATGCATCACACGTCTGACCAAATTCCGGCACCAATCCAAAAACGAATTAAGAGGTCTCATTTACCTCATATTATAACGTACCATCTAGATGCGGATGCCTAAACAATTATTCGTCTGGTTGTACTTGCAAGCCCGGTTACAAAGCTATAGTTAAATAGGTTATGAGATGCACATATATTATTAACAGCATTTGGCTGATCTGGATCACTTGAAATTATTGTAACCTCAGACCCGACTTTTATATCCGCATCGTCTATATCAATCATTGTATGATTCATGCAAACTCGGCCTACGATCGGCAATTGCTTATCTCTATATAAGACCGTGCCTGAGTTACTCAAGACCCTAGGAATACCTTCATAATAACCGAGTGGTAATACACCAATTTTCATGGTCTTTGGTGCCGTAAAAATACCGTTATAGCTAACTCGATCACCCTTTTTAAGTTCTATAACTTTAATAACTGTACTTTTCATTTCCAAAATCGGTTGCAAAGCTGCTAGCTTTGAGTGAGCATGGTCATTTGCATTCAACGGATTAAGTCCATATAAGCCAATTCCCAAACGAATAGCGTTTGCAAAGCGACTTTTCGTCTTAGTACTACCCGCGGTTTGAGCTAAATGAATAAAACTGGGTTTAAATCCCTTGCCCAATATCTTTTTGACCAAATCATCAAACAGTTTAGTTTGTTCCAGCGAATAGCTGTTATCGATCTCATTATCGGCATCTGCCAGATGCGACATAACCCCTTCAAGTTTGAGTGCAGGGAATTGTTTGAGCGTATTTAAGTAATCGTCTAGTTCTTCGGGCTGTAGCCCCATCCGATTCATTCCAGTGTTAAGTTCAAGATGAACCTTTACTGGTTTTCCCAGACGTGCAAATGCTTCGAGCCCTTCTTTATCCTGTATTACAAATGAACATCTCTTAGTATCAAGCAAACGAACGTTTTCCGGACGAATATAACCCATTACTAAGATGTGATGTTTAGTGATATCACGAATGCTGGCTGCTTCAAAATAACCATCAATCGCGACAAACGAACACTCTGCTTTATTCAATATCTCAGCCATTTGTGAAAGACCATGACCATAGGCATTGGCTTTAAGTACTGGAATTATGCCCAGTTTCTTATTTTGAGACCGTATATGGTCTATGTTATTCAGAGTTTTACTACGAGCCAGTTCAATACGGTTAAGAGGTATATAGTTGTTGGCCCTTAAGTGTTTGATTGCTTTTTTGACAGTGCGCCTAAGCATTGCTAACAGTATACAACTGTTATAATAAACAGATAATGAGCAGGGAAAAGGCTGTGGGGGCCGGAGCAAATAGCTTCCAACGGGTTGTTTACGCCTTAATTGTTGCTAATAGTCTAAGTTTATTACTATATGCTTTTCGTGTAGCGGACAGCCATACCCTGAGATATTGGTTTCTATTCTGGAACCTGGCATTGGCATGGATACCCATAGGTCTGGCTTGGTGGGTAATGCGAAGATTGTCAACAACCCCTTGGCTCAGTGCCGAAAATATTCTACTGACAGCGCTTTGGCTAATATTTTTGCCGAACAGTTTCTATCTGATTAGTGATCTTGTCCATCTGCGAAATACCGGAGAAGTGAATCTACTTTATGACGCTGCATTGTTCTTCTCGATTATATTTAACGGTCTTATCAGCGGTTTTGTAAGCATATATATAGTCCATCGTGAACTGCTCAAACGCCTGGAGCGATTTCGGGCTCATGCTCTGATAGCTGTGGTTATACTTTTATGCAGTTTTGCCATTTATTTGGGTAGAAACTTAAGATGGAATACCTGGGATGTGATAGTAAATCCAGCAGGACTTTTATTTGATGTTTCTGATCGTTTGATTTACCCAATTGTCCACTTACAGACGTTTGTTACTACTGCTATATTCTTTCTTTTAGTTGGAGGTATGTACGTGGTTATTTGGCAGCTTATTGTAGCACTTAATAACGACAAGCACTGATCTGTTATAGTTAAATCAATGAGACAGGAAATCAAGTCCAATATTGCCAATGTAGTTAAGGATTTGTTCAATATAGATATTGAGGTTGAGCTGACCCGGCCGGATGAACAATTTGGTGACTTAGCAACTAACGTTTCTCTGCAGTTAGCAAGGCAATTGAACAAAGATCCGAATGAGATAGCCGAAGCGATTAAGGCAAAAATAGCATCTAAGTACATAATAAATTCAGAAGTAGCAAAACCGGGGTTTTTGAACTTTCAATTAAGTGACAATGCTCTGTGGGAGCTAGCAAAGTCTGAACCCAGTCAGGGACTTGAAGGTAAGACTGTAGTTGCAGAATATTCTGACCCGAACCCGTTTAAAGTTCTGCATGCCGGACATCTTTATACCAGTGTAGTAGGTGATGCCATTGCTAATTTGTTTGAAGCGGCCGGCGCCAAGGTCCATAGAGTGAATTTCGGCGGTGACGTGGGCATGCACGTGGCAAAAAATATGTGGGCAATTATTCAGTTTTTAAAAGGCGAAAATCCAGAAAAATTGACCAAAATCTCTGAAAATGAGCGTGCTGATTGGCTAAGCGAACGTTACGTAGAAGGTAATAAAGCATATGAAACTAGTGAATCTGCTAAAACTGAAATCACAGCATTGAACAAACGAGTATATCAACTCCATGATGATAATGATCACGACTCACCGCTTGCGCAAATTTATTGGACCACCAGGCAATGGAGCTATGACTACTTTGACGAGTTCTATAGGCAACTTGGTAGTAAGTTCGAAAAATATTACCCAGAAAGTGAAACAGCACCTGTCGGTTTGGCAACCGTTAAAGAACACGTACCAGATGTTTATCAGGAAAGTGATAGGGCCATAGTTTTTAAAGGTGAACCATACGGGTTGCATACCAGAGTATTTATTAACTCCGAAGGCCTACCAACTTACGAGGCCAAGGATGTCGGACTGATTATGAAGAAGTGGAACGACTATCATTTTGACCAGTCGATTGTTATTACTGGTAATGACATCGTGGAATACATGAGAGTTGTTCTTAAAAGTATTGAACAATTTAAGCCCGAGTTAGCTAAACGAACTACTCATTTGACACATGGAATAGTGAAACTCGCTGGCGGCGAAAAAATGAGTAGCCGTAAAGGTAACATTCTAAAAGCTGTTGATGTACTTGACGCTGCAGCCAAGGCTAATAAAAAAGTGACTAGTAATCAAGATGAAAAAACTGTACTGGCCGCCGTAAAATACGCATTTTTGAAGCAGCGAATAGGCGGCAATATCATTTATGATCCAGCTGAATCAGTAAATATCCTGGGTAATTCTGGGCCATATTTACAATATGCCCATGCCAGAGCCTGCAGCATTTTGAGTAAGGTCAAGGAATCTTCTTCGGTAAATCAGGAAGGACTCGGGCCAGATGAACGAAGTCTGCTGCGCAAAATCGGTGAATTTGGTGAAGTGGTGGACAGTGCAGTGAACGAACTTTTACCCAGTAACATTACTACGTATTTATATGAGCTAGCTCAGATTTTTAATCGGTTCTATGAGCATAATCGTGTGATAGATGATCCAAGACAAAATATTCGCCTCCAATTAATTAAAGAATATGCTAATACGCTCAAAAGAGGCTTAAATCTACTCAATATATCAGCCCCGGAAAGGATGTAGCTCCTGAGTTCTACCAAGCAATTAAAAAATGAATTAAGTGTTGCTGCTGACCCTGAAAAAGCTGCTTTTTACCCACGATTTTTTAAATCTGGCCCCGGAGAATATGCCGAAGGTGACAAGTTTTTAGGGGTTAGCGTACCTAAACAGCGCGTTATTTCTAAAAAATACTACGACCGTTTAAGTTTAGATGAGATACACAAGCTTTTACGCAGTAAGTGGCACGAGGAACGATTAACTGCCATATTTATGTTGGTTCTAAAGTATCAAAAAGGCGATCAGCACACTAAAGAACAGGTCTACAAAATTTATCTAAATAATACGCAGTTCATTAATAACTGGGATTTAGTGGATAGCAGTGCGGAATTTATTATTGGTCCTTGGCTCGAAGACAAGCCTAGTAAAACGCAAGTCTTAACTAAACTAGCTAATTCGCGGTTACTGTGGGAACGACGAATTGCTATGCTAGCTACCTTTCACTATATAAAACGGGGTAAGCCTGACGAAGCATTAATGGTTATAGGAATCCTTCTAAATGACAAACAAGATTTAATTCAAAAGGCAGTTGGCTGGATGCTCCGCGAGATAGGTAAAAGGGTCGATCAAATAATACTGCTCAATTTTCTGGACCAACACGCATCTACTATGCCAAGAACTACTCTGCGTTACTCCATAGAACATTTATCAAAAGAACAGAGAGATCACTACCTGAGCTTGAAATACCAAGGAGTACAATAATATACACTTAGCGGAGTTATAGATGCTGGATAGTACACAACAATTAGTTCAACGCGTGGGCAAACGGCTCGGGTTAGCTAACAGTGACATAGAATATTTACTCAAAGCAAACGAAGAGCATGTTTTTGAAATTGAATTGAGTAGTGGAGCGAAACACCAGGCCTATCGTGTACAGCATAATAATGAACTTGGCCCATATAAAGGTGGCATACGCTTTCATCCCGATGTTAGCTTAGATGAAGTACGTGCTCTGGCCTTACTCATGACTCTAAAAACAGCTGCTATTGACCTTCCATTAGGTGGGGCTAAAGGAGGAGCAACAGTTAATGCCAAAGATCTATCTGTCAAAGAACTTGAGGAACTATCACGTAAATACGCAGCGAATCTGACACCACACATTGGTCCTGATAAAGACATCCCGGCCCCGGATATGAATACTAACTCTACGGTCATTGACTGGATGGTCGATGAATACGAAAAACAGGTTGATGATACTACTCACGCTAGCTTTACGGGTAAATCACTTAAGCGTGGCGGCAGTCTTGGTCGCGAAACTGCCACAGGCCGCGGCGGTGTCATAGTTCTCGATCAGATTCTAAAACAAGCTGGCAGATCTGAGGAAATTATAACCATGGGGGTTCAGGGCTTTGGTAATGTCGGCTCCTCTTTCGCTTTAATAGCTGAGGCTGAACAAACTTCCTGGCGACTTATTGCTGCCACAGATTCGAGCGGTGGTCCATATAAAATGGGTGGTCTAGATGCCAAGGAAATAGATTCATTCAAGAAAAATATCGGGTCGCTTAAAGATTACCGGACATCAGAAGCTGGCATAATTACTAACGACCAGTTGGTGGGTCTTGAAGTCGATATATTAGTGCTGGCAGCAGCAGGAGAAGCTGTTACAGAAAAGAATATGCATGAGGTCAAAACAAAAATAATTCTAGAGCTCGCCAACGGGCCAATTACCGAAAAAGCTCATGAATATTTAATCCAAAAGGGAGTGTTGATCATCCCGGATATCCTTGCAAATGCAGGCGGTGTAATCGTAAGCTACCTGGAGTGGCAGCAGAACAAAGTAGGTAAGCACTGGAGTGAAGAGAAAATTAACCATGAACTTGAAAAATACTTGGTAAATGCTACTCAAAAGGCCTATGACTTAAGCCTTAAAGAGAAGATATCACTTAAAGACGCCGCTTTAGAGCTAGGGATTCGTCGTATACTAGAAGCAAAGCATGGGAGGCAGACCTAAATGGCTAAGGATGAAACAGAAAACCGCTTAATAAGGCGCAAAGAAGTAGTTGTCAGTGTACCAGTGGTTAAGGCCCCTGGATGGCTACAAGGATTTTTGAACTTTGTACGTGAACAAGGAGTAATTGGCCTAGCGGTAGGGCTTGTTTTAGGTGTGGCCGCTAAAAGTGTAGTCGACTCCTTGGTGAACAATATTTTTAACCCCGTTGTCGGACTTGTTGGAGCGGGAGGCGGTGAGTTAGGTAGCCGCTATGTGTGCTTAAAGCAAATCGGTGCAGTATGTACCAACAAATTAGGATATGGCCGGGTTATCAGCGATGTTATGAGTTTTCTCATCGTTGCTGCGGTAGTTTATTTGATAGTGAAATCCCTGAAACTAGACAAGATTGATAAGTCAAAAGAAGCATAAATGGACTCAGAATAAGAGCATGTTAAAGCTAACTGATGAAGAATGGAAGAAACGACTGACGCCCAAACAGTATGAGGTACTACGTTCTAAAAGTACTGAAGCGCCGTTCACGGGCAAACTGCTACATAACAAAGGTACTGGTAAATATACTTGCGCGGCTTGTGGGGCAGAGTTATTTGATTCTGGCACTAAATTTGACTCTGGTTCTGGTTGGCCAAGTTTCTATGATGTAATTAGCAGCACCGCAGTTAACCTCAAGGAAGACAATAGTCACGGAATGGATCGTACCGAAGTAGAATGTGCCAATTGTGGCGGTCATCTAGGACATGTTTTTAACGATGCACCCGACAAACCTACCGGCCAACGTTTTTGTATAAATTCATGTTCTTTGGATTTTCAGCCAAAAGCAAAGAAGAGTGCCTAGGAAATAATATGGACGAAGAAATACGCCGTCGCCTTAAAAAAAGCAGTAATGTTGACTCTGAGTACACGTCACCAAGAGTTAAGCCTATTAGCCCATCGCCTGAAAGAATTACTATTCCATATACTGAGCCTGAAGAGCCTGAGCATGAATCTGAGGAAGTAATTCCGCTTGAACCAGAAACCCCAAAACCTAAAAAGCAAAGAAACATTGCCAAAAAATCCATTATTTTTATCTTGCTTCTCGCAATATTAGGAGGTGCTACCTCTGCGAGCTTTTGGTACTATAAAAAACACAAAAATACTGGTTCAAACAACAACCAACCAACGTCTACTCAACAGTCAGACCAACCGACTGGTACCGTACGTCTTATTGCCAGCGGCGATAACCTAACCTTCGATTCAATTAATGCTGCCGCAAAAAAATCTGACGGTAGTTACGACTATTTGCCCATGTATGCCAAAGTTAAACCTTTCTTTGACAAACCAGACGCTAGACTATGTACAGAATCAGTTCCAACGGGCCCGACGTCATTAGGTATCACTGGGTACCCGAATTTTAATGCACCTCTAGCCTTTGCCAAGGGACTTGGTGATCTAGGCTGCAACATTGTTAATATGGGAACTTTTCATATGAATGACAAAGGACAGGCGGCTATTGATGCTTCAGTTGCATACTGGGATAAACAACCAAACATGTTAGCTTTTGCTGGCGCTAACCGATCGGCTGATGAACAAAATAAAATCCGTTACTTTAGTGTTAAACGACTTAAATTTGCCTTTTTGTCTTACACGACCTCCTCTAATAATGCTTCTGTTTCTCCATATGGTGTCAATATTTATAGTGATGCTCTGGCACAAAAACAGATCGCTGAAGCTCACAAAAATGCTCAATTTATCATCATCGGTATGAATTGGGGCAAAGAAGATTCAAATGATATTGCTCCTGATCAGGATAAAATCGCCCAAACTTTAACTGATCAAGGCGTAAATGTAATTATTGGCGTGGGACCTCACGTACTACAGCCCACAAAGTCGTTAACGAGTAGTGATAAGAAGCATCAAACTTTCGTATGGTACAGTCTGGGCAATTTATTAAACTCGCAAATTCCTGTAGAAAACCTAATTGGCGGCATCGCTGTTATGGATATTGACGTAGCGTCTCAGCAAGTTAAAGAACCCAAACTTCTGCCAGTCTATATGCACTATGAGTGGACGGCAGCTCAAAAGAAAAGTCAAACCCAGGCTGATCTACTTGCTCGCCACGACTTCTTACTTTATCCTCTCGACCAGGCAACTGATGCATTGTTTGCTAGCCAGCAAAATACTACAACTGTTCAGGCCCAAACTGATCGCGTCAACACAATTATGAACAAATTTACGCCAGTTAAAGTTATAAAATCTAGTGAGTTCTAATATGGCTGGGAAGCTGGGACCACGTTAAAGAACTCTTCTAGTGTTAGTGTATTTGTTCGATGCATTTCTTCTGATAAATCCATGCCAATATACCTAAAATGCCAAGGCTCATTACGATAGCCCGTAACGTCTGTTTTACTTTCTGGATAGCGTAGCAAGAAACCATATTTATAAGCATTATCAAGCAGCCATTTAGAGGCCTTGGTTTTTCCGAAACAGTTTTCAAAACAGCCCGGACTGCCTATATCTACTCCCCAACCAGTTTGGTGTTCGCTGTGACCAGGTCTGGCACTTTCAGTATCAGCCTTAGCTTGCCCAAAACCTTTAACCTCGCTGTTATATACAGTGGTTTGAGTGGCATATGAACGATAACCACTTTCAGCTACCAGGTTATAGCCTTTAGTTTTTGCGTCAGAAAATAAGTGGGTTAGAGCCTGTGCAGCTTCGGCTCGCATAAACTGTCCATTGCCAACCGCTACAAGATCAGTAGGTGCGTAGGTAATAGGATTAAGCGGACGCGGTTTATTCACTACTACCCAAATACTAGCTGGGTCATCTATAGAATATTTATGCTTGTCAAAGCTAGGAGCTGCTTGCTGGGATTTTTGAGAAGTGCTGGAGCTATTTGTTTGAGAGGTTTTATGATTGTGATTTAAGGTCCACCAAGCCACTCCAGCTACTAAGATAACTAGACCGATTAGAGCAATAATTTTTTTAGACATGACAATAAGTATAGCGAACAAGGCGTGAAGCTATATAATGTTTGGCAATGATTAATAAAGACATTGTCCCCACAAAATTGCTTTGGGTGGATTTAGAAATGACCGGACTTGATCCCACAAAAGATGTAATTCTGGAAGTAGCCGCTGAGATTACCGATTTTGACTTTAAAACACTAGAAAGCTACGAAGCCTTTTTAAAACACAAAAAAGACTCAGTAGTTAGTCTAATGCAGGCTAATATTTGGTGGCGCGATTTTCCAGGTAACAGAGATCAATTTATTGCTAAATTGGAAGACGGCAAAACTGGGGATGAAGTAGAAAATGACTTATTAACATTATTAGAAAAACATTTTGGCGATGAGCCCGTAGTGCTTGCAGGTAACTCTATTCATAACGATCGACAATTTATTAAACGCTGGATGCCAAATCTAGACTTAAAGCTACATTATCGCATGCTTGATGTAAGCGCCTGGAAAGTTGTAATGCAAGGTAAATACGGCGTGAAGTTTGAGAAGCAAGAAGTCCACCGTGCTTTTGATGATATTCAAGCTTCGATAGCTGAGCTCCAGTTTTATCTAGACTACTTCAAGAAACCTTCTAAGTCTTGACATTTCACCAGAACAGGACTAAACCTAGAATATAAAAATTTAACACAAGAAGTGTGAAAAGGGGAAAAATATGGCTATTAACGTAGAAGGTCTCGGAGGAGGCATGTTTCCTGCTGTTCCAGAACAGCAAAGTTGGGCAAACAGTAGGCATACGGCTAAGTATCTGGCAGAAATAACAGTCGGTGGCGAAGCAGTTCTTGTTATTGACGAGGAATACGTTGTGACGGAGAACCAGGTTCCTAAAGAACATTTTGTTGGGGAGGTGGGTGTCACTGATTCACAAGAAACTGTGTATATTCCTGAAGATCTAAAAGGAGATGTATATTTGCCGGAAGAAGCTGCTCAATTCGGTATGCACGAAGTAGATTTAAGTAAACCACCGGCGCCAGGCTATCTCTAAAGTCGATATACCTTATATAGGTTTTGGCCAGGGTCCAGGAATTTAGAACCGAATTCTTTATATCGAAATATATATAATTGACAAAATAGCAATATTTTGTTAGAATACTATTGGTTATATAAAAATAAACATGGCCGAAAAAGAACCTCACAATCTAGAAAACAACCGCGAAAAGCTTGGGAAAGAGCTACTCAATGCTTTTGATGCTCTGGCAGAAGACGCCAAACAACGTGCTGGCTTACCTCTAGATACGGAATGGGATCATATGTCTTTTGAGAAAGTAAGCTCGTTCGAAGGACTTCGTAGCAGCGAAGAACTTCAAATAGGATTCGGTTACGACAATTATTATGTTACACACGAAGTTCAACTTGGCAGACCGGATGAACAACTGCATGAAAATTCGGTATCTATCAGTATAAATAAAGATGGAATACTTGAAGACGATACAGCAGAAGATTATGAAGAGATGCCACCCGAAAATTTCATTACATTAATGCAAGGATTTCGTGGTTCCAGAGCGGTGATAGAAATTTCTGCTCCCGCTGAGAAGTAATAATTTGCTACAATCTGGTTTATGGATCATAAAACAGTTGAGGAATATATTCTTAGTATGCCTAATGCCAAGTTGGACTATCCATTTGGTGAGGACGTAGCTGTTTATAAAGTTAAAGACAAAATGTTTGCCTTGATAAGTGAAGACAAAGAACCCGTACGCATTAGTCTTAAATGTGACCCAGAGTTATCAAAAGTCCTGCGCGGTAAATATGAAACAGTACATGAGGGCTATCATTTGAACAAAAAACACTGGAACACAATCATTCTCACGGGCCAATTACCGTGGGAAGAGATCCAAGCCCTTATCCACCACAGCTACGACTTAGTAGCTGGCATTGATAAAGACACGCCAATAATTGACTAGTTATTATCTAAAGCTCAGGTTTGACGTTAATTATTAGAGAAGCATTTCTGTATTGGTCAGATAGGGTAAGCTTCAATTTCTTGCCCGTTGCTTGACTATCATGGGCCTTTTTCAGATCTCTTTGGTAAGCGGTGAGTTTACTTTGCAAGGTTTGTATAAATACTTCGTCAAATCGATTAGCTTGCTCTGCCTGAGTGAGTAGATCATCAGTTTTACTATCTTTGCCGGCATCAAGTTGTTTAGTGGTAACTTTTACCTTTTGGGTCTTGAGTGCAGCCAAAAGCGGCTGTTGATCACTGGTGAATGTAAGTTTTGATATTACTGCCAAATTTTTAGCATCTGCGCCACGGGCCTTCATTGTTCCTATGTCTGAAATACGAATAAGTTCATTTTGCTCCTGCGCTAGACCTAATAGCTCAGTTTTGTTACTGGGCGTTCCGCCAAAAACGGAAAAAAGCATGACAGCTATGACTGTGATTAATAAAAGAGTTCCAACGATTACAATTAGACTCTTTTGTTTACCACCACCTCCAGAAGAAAAAAGACCTTTTTTAATCGGTGGTTTATCATCTAAAAAGTCATAAGGGTTATTCTGTGGCTGAGACTGGTTTTCAGACGTTGATGTCGATGGAGTGCCTTCTGATGAAGAATATTGAGGTGAAAATGAAAGGCTTTTTGGGGAGCCAGCAGTTGGCGAGGAATCGACAGTGACATTAAATTGTTCATTGAAAGCCGAGTGATCGCGGCGCATCAAATCAACACCGCGAGGCCCAGACTGAACTGCTCGCGGAGTGCCTGGATTAATAGAATTTAACCCTGACGTGACCTGATTTTTCATGTAAGAACCAATGTATTCTTGCATGTGAGCAGGCATGCTCTTTTTCATATAGTCAGTCATTGCTTTTTGGGCTCCAGCCGGAATATAAGTGTTGCCGCTTTGATACTTTTGTAAGTTAGCAGGCATGTGCTGCATATGTTGGTTCATAGCCTGTTGCACGCTAGGAGGAATATACTTATTAGCCTGCGTTGACTTCGAATCCATAACCATAAGCATACAAGTTACAATTTAGAATTCAAATGTGTGATATTCATTCTTTCTGATTATCGCTAATGCTTTCAGCTTTCAGTTCTTAGCTATAAGCTATAAGCATGGATGCCGTGGAGGATATTAAGCAACGCCTTAGTATTGAGGACGTAATAAGTGAATACGTTCAGCTAAAACGTGCTGGTCGTAACTACAAAGGGTTGAGCCCATTTACTAGCGAGAAGACACCGAGCTTTATGGTTAGCCCGGAAAAACAGATCTGGCATGACTTTTCTAGCGGAAAGGGTGGCAATGTGTTCAGTTTTGTCATGGAGATGGAGGGGCTAGATTTCAAGGGAGCTCTTGAGCTACTGGCTCGCAAAGCTGGTATTGATCTCTCGCAATATCAAACAGGTAAAAGTGCTGAAACAGGTAAAGTCAAAGAAAGACTCTACAAAGCCAATGAACTGGCAGTGAAATTTTACCAGGTGCAATTTTCTAAAAGTAAAAAAGCACTTGAATATGTTCTGAAGCGGCGTGGCTTTAGTAAAAGCGTGGCTTTGAAGTTTCAACTGGGATATTCGCCAAATACTGGTACCGCCCTTGTAAAATTTATGAAAAAACAAGGCTTTAGCGACCAGGAACTGCAAAAATCTGGACTTATTACCAGGCGTTATCAGAATGCAAATGATATGTTTCGAGGAAGGCTAATGATACCTTTGATGGATCAGCAAGGACAAGTGGTTGGCTTCACTGCCCGGCTATTGGATGATCAACCTGACGCCCCAAAGTATATTAATACTCCCCAAACACTTTTATATGACAAGAGCCGTCATGTGTATGGTCTACATCTTGCAAAAGAAGCTATTCGACAGAACAATTATGCAGTTATGGTAGAAGGTAACCTTGATGTCATAGCCAGCCATCAAGCTGACGTTGGACAAACCGTAGCTACAGCCGGCACGGCTATGACAGAAATGCATTTGAAGGCTCTAGGTCGTTTCACTACTGATATAAGAATGGCCTTTGATCAAGACAAAGCTGGTCTCGCAGCCACCGAACGAGCTATACCTCTGGCCAGTAAAGTAGGCGTAACTTTGAGTATAATATCTCTTCCTGAAGGTAAAGATCCTGACGAACTAATAAAAAAGAACCCAGACAGTTGGAAAAAAGTTATTGAATCCAAAAAGTACGCCATGGACTGGCTGATTAATCATTATCAATCACAACTAGATTTAAGTAGCGCAGTAGGCAAGCGCGAATTCAGTGACATAGTTCTAAAACTAGTCGCCAAACTACCAGATAATGTTGAGCAGGACCACTACATTGGACAAATTGCTGAAATAATGGGGGTTAACAAGACAGCTCTGGAGCAAAAGCTTAGTAAAATTCCTACCGAAACAAGGGCCATAAAGCGTAACGTAAGACCTCCGGAATTAGACAAAAGTAATATAGAAAGGACTAAAGCGGAAAATCAATTAATGGCTTTGACACTGATGCAGCCAGCTCTCCGCTATTATCTCGAAGGCTTAAATGAAGACATTTTATTAGATAAAAATGCTCAAATCTTGATGAAGTTTCTAAAAGCCAATCCTCAATTTAACGAGGATCCAACTGAGTCAGATAAATTGCTAAGAATAAGTGATTATGTTAAAATGTTGAGTCTACAGTATGAGGAACTCTATCAGGGTCTCGAGCTTTTGGAGCTTCGTAATGAAGCCGCTCGATTGCAGACACGGTTGATAGAACAGTATGTAAAAGCGAAAAAACATGAGTTAGCTGATGCTATGAGGCAAGCTGAAGAGCCGGATCTCAAGAACTTATTAGAACAAGCCAGAGAACTCGATTTATTACTTAAAGAGCACTAAAGGAGCGTTTTAGAATAATGGCAGATGATGATATTCAAAATGCAGATGATGAACAAACAGTTGACCCAGCACTGGAGCAAGCCAAGAAGGATCTGGTTGAAAAAGCTAAAAAGGATAAGAAGATTGATCAGCGCGATATCTTTAAAGCCATTCCTGATACACCTGAAAATGTCGATATTTTAGACCAGCTCTATACTGAACTCGCCGATGCTAACATTGCGGTCGTAGGAGTCACTGAACCGTCAGGTGAATTCTCTGGTGAATGGGAAGCGGAAGATCCTGAAGAAGAAATAAATCTGGGTGAACAAGTATATCTTGATGATATTGCTGATGATTCAGTCAGACTATATTTGCGCGAGATCGGTAAAATCCCACTACTTAATGCCGAAGAAGAGCTTGCATTGGCTCAGAGAGTTGTGGCCGGTGATAAAGACGCTAAAGATAAAATGGCCGAAGCCAATATGCGTCTGGTTGTAAGTATTGCTAAACGATACGTTGGTCGTGGTTTGGATCTGCTTGATCTTATTCAAGAAGGAAATACGGGACTTCTTCGTGCTGTTGAAAAGTTTGATCCAGATAAAGGTTTCAAGTTTTCGACGTATGCTACGTGGTGGATCCGACAGGCAATTACACGTGCTATTGCCGACCAGGCTCGAACGATTCGTATACCGGTTCACATGGTTGAAACCATAAATAAGTTACTCAGAACACAACGTCGACTAACCCAAGAATTAAATCGTGAACCTAGCAATGAAGAAATTGCCCAGGCCATGGAAATAGATGTTGAGAAAGTCGAACACATAATGAAAATCAAGCAAGATATTTCGAGCCTTGATGCCTCCGTGCGTGACGATGAAGAAGATTCAGTACTGGCTGATTTTATTGAGGATGAAGACACAATTTCACCTGAAGAATCAGCAACTACTCAGCTTTTGAAAGAACACGTTAAAGACATGCTTTCGAGTCTCACGGAGCGAGAACAAAAAATACTCAAACTGCGATTCGGACTTGAGGATGGTAAAAGCCATACACTTGAAGAAGTTGGCCAGGAATTCAGCGTTACTCGCGAACGTATTCGCCAAATAGAAGCCAAAGCTCTAGCTAAACTTCGCAAGCACAAAGATAGCAAAAAACTTCACGACTACATCAAATAGATTATGGCAGGGGTCAAAATTGTTGGGATTGGTGGACTACCAAGAAGTGGTAAAGACACGCTGGCCGAATTATTTATAGAGTCAGGTTATTATGGCTTCTCATTTGGTGATTTTACACGTAGGAACGCTAGGCTACGCCACAAGGATAAAAAAGATCCCATATCAGTTAAAAACATGACCGAAACATCTAATTGGCTTAGAGAAACATATGGACCAGACGTAATACTTCAAGAGGCTCTAAAAGAATTCAATAAATCGCAGGAAACTGGTGGAAACTACTACAAAGGACTTGTTCTTTTTAGTGTCCGCGCACCGGTTGAAGTAGATTGGATTCTAAATCACAAAGGGGAACTTATTTGGGTTGAAGCAGATGACTCCGTTCGTCACGAGCGCCATCTTAAACATTTACGTGAAGGAGAAGAACCTATATCTCTTGATGAATTCAAACGCCAGGAAGCTTTGCAGTGGAAACCACAAGAAAATATCCCTAGTGAGGTTCAAATGAATATTTCATATGTAAAAAACAAAGCTACACATATTCTTATAAATAATGGCGATAAAATTGAAGAATTTTTGCAAAATGCTAGACAACTTGTCCTGAAAATAGGTAATTAGGCTATGAATAAAGCACAAGTTAGCCAGAATAATGTTGAATTGTTCAAAAAGAAGATCAAGACCTATAAAAAACTTATTGATGATGATATTGAAAAATATTCTCGAGCAATTGAACGCACTACGCTGCAAGTTTATGGCAATCAAGCAAGACTCGCTACTGATGCTTATCTAAGTATTCTAACTCGCGGCGGCAAACGTATTCGTGGAGCTCTAACAATGATTGGCTATGAAATGTGTGGCGGCACGGATCAACACATGATAATTCAGGCTGCCCGGGCTATTGAAATGGTTCACGCCTATATATTAATAGTTGATGATATTCAAGACAGAAGCCTTACCCGCCGTGGCGGACCTTCAGCACATGCTATGCTCGCTGATTACCATCGGAAGAAACAGTTGGCTGACGACCCAGAGCACTTCGGTTTAGCCATTGCACTTACAGCCGGTCTATCTGGTATGCATGCTGCCCACATGGTACTAGCAAATTTGGCGGTTGATGAAGATTTAAGTCTTAAAGTTATCAGTATTCTAAATCGCACTATGTTGGTTACGGCACATGGTCAAACTACAGACGTGGCAAACGAAATGTCAGCAAATGTGAACGAGGCGGATGTAGACAAAGTTATGGAATGGAAGACCGCTACCTACACATTTCTCAATCCACTTCACGTTGGCATGGTTCTGGCTGGGGCTGATTGTGATCGAACTGATGCAATAACTGATTATGCTATGAATGCGGGACGAGCCTTCCAAATCACGGATGATATTTTAGGGGTTTTTGGCAGTGAGTTCGAAAGCGGCAAAAGCCCTCTTGACGATATCAGGGAAGGTAAACGCACTTTACTGACAGTTTATGCTTTGAAGCGTGCCAACAATGCAGACAAAAATTTCCTGGTCCAGATGTTAGGCAATAAGCAACTTACTCAAATGGAATTCGAGCGATGCAAAGATATTTTAATAAAAAGCGGCGCACTTGATTATGCAAAGACAAAGGCTGAGAAACATATACAACTAGCCAGTAAATCGCTTACCCAATCCCATGATTTATGGACCAAAGAGGGTGTAGAGTTTCTAAATGGATTGGCTTTGTATCTCTTGGGTAGAAGCTCTTAGCTTATAGAAATAACGCTGTATTTCGCGTACGGCTACAAATATCGCGGCGGCTCCAAGGGCAAATATCCAGTCTGATATTTTAAGTGGACCGGCACCGAAATAGGGTGCCACAGCCGGATTATAAATAATGTTGCCAACACAAAATAGTGAAAACAGCATGGCGATCCATAGTTGCTTGTTATGAAATTGGTAACGGGTGAACAAACCATTTTGGCTACGGCGCTGTAAAATATTGAGCATTTGGCAGAGCACAATGGTTAAGTAAGTTAGAGCTGTGGCCTGCATATAAAAAGAAGTGTTCATTGATGCACCTCTGGCACTCAAACCATTGCGCCAGAAGAAAAGAACAAAATTCATGAACGCAAGCCCACCTATTAATACACCACACCAAAGCAAATCTGTAATTGAGCGAGAGTTAAGTATGTGGTTGTGAGGATTTCTCGGTCGTTCATTCATAAGTTCATGGTCAGCTTGATCCCAACCAAGTGCCGCTATTGGGAAAAGCTCAGCGATTAGGTCAATAGCCAGAATTTCCATAACAGTCAAAGCTAATGGTACTTTGAAAATCACAAAAGCTGCTAGACTCGTAAGATTTACGATTAGCTCAGCCGCGTTACTGGTGAAGCAACTAAGGGTGCCTTTCTTAATATTCTGAAAAATGACTCGACCTTGCTGAATAGCTCGTACTAAAGTGCTGAAACTATCATCAAGCAATACTATCTCAGCCGATTGTTTTGCTACATCTGTGCCGGTCCGCCCCATGGCTACGCCTATATCGGCGCGCTTAAGTGCCGGAGCATCATTTATACCATCTCCCGTTACAGCTACAACATGCCCACTGTCTTTGACGAGCTCTACTATACGTAGTTTATCTTCTGGACTTACACGACTAAAAACTACACCGCCACGCATCACTAGCTGCAATATGCGTGGGTTATCAATGTGTCTAAGTTCTTCTCCACTTACAACAACTATTTCATCAGATTTAATAGCTAAACCAGCTTTTACGGCAATGGCTTTAGCTGTCGGTGCAAAATCCCCAGTTATAATTGAGATTTTAATGTGTGCATTATGTGCCGACCTCATAGCAGAAGCCACTTCATCACGCAAAGGGTCAATCATGCTTACCATACCCAAGAAGGTAAGATTTGATTCAACCTCATCCATTGTAAGTTTTTTGATGTCAGTATTAGCGGGGAGAACTTTGTACGCGTAAGCTAAGTTGCGCATAGCAGTTTCAGCCCACTTAGTATTTTGACTCAGGAAAAAATCTCGGTCAGCTTTCTTCAATTGTCGAACATGTCCATGGTCCCACACATCGTTCGAGCGTTCTAATATACTTTCCGGAGCACCTTTAACAAATACATAAAGCTGGTTATTTGGTCCATAGCGCCGGATTGAACTCATACGTTTGCGAGCCGAATCAAATGCAAACTCACGTAACTCTGGGCTAGACGAATTGAGCTCATTAGGCTCAATATTGCCTTTGCGCGCCAATGTTATTAAGGCTCCTTCAGTGGGATCACCTAAACAGTACCATGTTACGTGCTCCCCATCCGGTGGATTGATCTCAGCATTGCTAGCAAAAATTCCAGTAGCAAGGAATAAATCTAACTCCTTAAGCTCTTCACCATTAACTGATTTAGCGGATTGTTGTATCTTTCCATTGGCCTCATAACCTGTACCGCTTACGTTATAAATGTTTCGACCAATTAATATTTGCTCTACTGTCATTTCATTTTTAGTTAGGGTACCGGTTTTATCAGTGCAAATAATAGTTGTGGCCCCCAAAGTTTCAACTGAAGATAGCTTTTTAACAAGTGCTCTGGCCTTGGCTAATTTATTGGCGGCTTGGGCAAGGGCAGTATTAATTTCTGCTGGCAGACCTTGCGGAATGATCGAACTCGCTATGCCTATGGCAAATAGTAGAGCATTTTTAAACGGCAGACCAAAATGCATAGCAGTAGGCAAAAGAATTACACACAAAATTATCGTTCCCTGAGTTACACGTGCGGCAATGTGGTTCATCTCTCTCTGCAAAGGACTAATATCAGTGGTTGTATCTGCGCTTAGTCCAGCAATTCGACCAAGCTCAGTTTGCATACCTGTGGCAACTACAACTCCGTGGGCATGACCGGTTGCAACAGTTGTACCCATGAAAACTAGATTATGTCGATTGGCTAGCTCCACGTTATCGCTGATAGCATGGGTAAATTTGCGCGAAGGATCACTTTCTCCCGTTAAAGCAAAATCATTTGTTGATAATTCTGACTCATCTATAAGACGTAAGTCTGCCGGGATAGAATCACCCTCTTCTATATAGACTATGTCGCCAGGAACTAATTCAATTGAAGGAAGCTGCTCTAATTTGCTGTCCCGAATTACTTTTGCCTCTTGTACAACCAGTAACTCAAGGCTTTCCATCAGACGTTCGGCTTTATATTCCTGGGAGAAACCTATAATTGTGTTAAATAGAACTATAGCCAACAGTGCAATACCAGTTGTTTTGTCGCCCAAAAATACAAATGAAATCAAGCTACTGGCCAGCAGTAAAATTATCATAAGATCTTTGTATTGACGCAGATATTTGTGCAGCAAAGATTCTTTATGCAGTTGCTCAAGCTTATTAAAACCGTAATGTTCAACACGTTTACTGGCTTCATTTGCCACCAGACCATCTTTATTGGTCTGTAACTGTTCTATTACTCGTTCAGTTCCAAGACGATAAAAAGGAAGGCTTTTGTCTTCTCCAGTCATGTTATCTAGCATTATATAGAATAAGCATTAGTTTTTTACTACTGTAATCTAATCGGTATACTTTAAGATATGGAAACCAAAGCTACTAAACGTAAAAAGTTGGCTATTATTGACGGCAAGAGCGTGTTTTACCGCGGTTATTATGCAATGCCGAATCTTGCTACGAAAGACGGCACGCCAACTGGAGGCGTCTTTGGCTTTGCTACTATGGCGCTCGAAGTCATTAAGATGCTCAAGCCCGATTATGTATGTGTGGCTTGGGATAAACCTAAAACCAATATTCGTAAGCGTCTAAAACTGTATCCAGCCTATAAGGCCGGTCGCAAACCAGCACCACCAGACTTTTATGATCAGGTACCAATACTTCATGATTTGCTCGAAGCTTTTGGTTGGCCACTTTATGAATTGGATGACTATGAAGCCGACGATATTATGGGAACACTGGCAGTCCAGGCTACCAAGAAGGATATTGAGACTATGCTGATTACATCAGATCTCGATATGCTTCAGCTGATTGATCCGTACATTCATGTTTTTGCTATGAAAAAAGGCTTCTCTAACATAGAACTTTTCAGTCCGAAAAGTTTTGAGGCCAAGTACGGTATTGCTCCTACTCAGTTCCTGGATCTTAAAGCCCTAAAAGGCGATAGCTCTGACAATATTCCAGGTGTCCCAGGTATTGGCGAAAAAGGCGCCATTGAACTACTAAAAGCACACAATACTCTTGATGGTGTCTATGACAATCTGGCATTGATCAAAGACAGTGTTCGCTTGAAACTGGAGGCCGGCAAAGACTCAGCCTACTTGAGCAAAAAATTAGCCAGTATATGGACAGACGCACCCATAAAGCTCAATTTGAAAGAAGTTGATGGTAGCAAATGCGACCCAATCCGGGTCCAAGAAACTTTGCAGAAACTTGAGTTCCGCACATTAGCAAGACAACTACCCGAAATAATGCAAGTACCAGTAGATGATGCAAAATCTTCAGTCCCAGGCTCTGGGCTCTCAGCTTCGGTTGGAAAGAACACAATTATTAACACGAATGAAGCACTAAAAAAGCTGAAGCTAAATAAATCAGGAAACATAGTCATACATACCCGCGCAGCAGGTAAACATGGCAGAGACCCACGATTACTAATCTTAAGCCCTTCGCGAAGTGAAACTTTTACTATTGACCTAACCAAAGTCTCCAAAGAGACTCTCAGTTCTCAGCTCTCAGTTCTCAGCTCCGTTATAGGCTATGACAGTAAATCTAGTCTTGAAGTTCTATTGGATTTGGATCTACCAATGCCAAAAGTTGCCCATGATGTATTAATCGGTGCATTCCTACTTAATTCTTTGCGCAGAGAGCAAAGCTTGAGCGAACTTGCCCGCGAAGATTTAAGTTATGAAGGTGGTTCGCTACACGAACTTGAAACAACGGAATTAGCCGAAAGGGCATCCGAGGTTACAAATGTTATTTGGCAACTATATGAGCAGCAGAATAAAGAGCTGCAGAAGTTATCAAAACTGACTAAACTTGCCCATGAAGTTGAATTTCCGGTCATACCTGTCCTTGCAGAAATGGAATACGAAGGAATTCAATTGGACACGACATACCTGGAACGTATAGACGACCAAGTTACTGATATTATTTCTGATCTGGAACAACAAATTTATGGACATGCCGACCAAGAATTTAATATTGGTTCGCCTCACCAGCTAGCTGATATTCTGTTCAAAAAACTGCAGCTTAGTTCAGCGGGCATTAAACGTGGGAAAACTGGTTACTCAACCGCAGCTTCTGAGCTTGATAAACTGCGCTCTGCCCATCCAATAGTTGATCTTATTTCGCAGTGGCGAGAGGTAACCAAACTTAAAAATACCTATATAGACGCTTTACCTAAGCAAGTAGACCAACATTCTCGTTTACATACAACATTTGCTATGACGGTTGCCCAAACAGGGCGGCTCAGCTCAAATGATCCTAATTTGCAAAATATCCCAGTACGCACAGATCTTGGCAAACAAATTCGTACCGCTTTTGTAGCCGGACGAGGCAAAAAACTAGTCAGCGCAGACTACTCACAATTTGAATTACGTTTGGCGGCTTATCTTTCTGGCGATAAGGAACTTATTGATATGTTTAACCGTGACGTTGATGTACATACAGCCACGGCCGCAGAGATATATAATCGTGAACCAGAAGACGTGACAAAAAATATGAGACGCGATGCTAAAGTAGTGAATTTCGGGGTAATGTATGGTTTGAGCGCTCATGGATTATCAGTTGCAACTGGCATGACCCACGAGGCAGCAAAACACTTTATTGACCATTATTTCAAGATTCGTCCCAAACTGCTCAAATACATAGAGTCTATTAAAGAAAAAGCTAGAAAGGATGGATACACAGAGAGTATTTTAGGCCGCCGCCGCCCGACTCCAGATATACATTCATCCAACTTTGCTGTTCGAGAAGCGGCCATGCGAGCAGCGGTCAACATGCCTTTCCAGGGCAGCGCAGCCGACATAATGAAGTTAGCCATGGTGAAGGTTCAGGAGAGACTAGATGAAAAATATAAGAACGACAAACCAAAAATTCTATTGCAAATACATGACTCTCTTATTGTTGAAACGCTAGAATCTAAAGCAGAGGAAATAGCCGATTTACTCAAAGACACCATGGAGAATGCCTACAAATTGCCCGTGAAACTAACGGTTGATACCTCAGTAGGCAAAAACTGGGGTGAGCTATAATGAAGACATTCTATGTAGGTATAAAGGCTGTGATTATCAAGGATGATAAAGTATTGATCTTACATACTAACGTTAATAAAGAGCGTCCTGATATGTGGGAAGTACCGGGCGGCAGAATAGACGATGAGGAATCAATAGAACAGGCTTTACTGCGTGAACTCAAGGAAGAATTACCCAATATCAAGGCTATTGTTATGGAGGAAATCGTAGACGCCTACAGGCTAAACAAGGACATAGATGGTGACAAAAGTCTGGTACTTGTTTTTTACAAAGTTAGTGCGGATTTTGACGGAAATCCTAAGATTAGTGATGAACACGTGGAATACGAATGGGCAACAGAAAAAGAGGCACTAAAAAAGGTTGCCCCCAGTTTTCGCCGAGCTATTAGAAATGCTTTTGCTACGAATACAAATACATTGTAAATAACACAAATATCTGCCATAATAATGCTTAATGAGGCGTTATATCTTAATTGGTTTAGGCGTTTTGGTAGTCGGAATTCTTGGAATTATTCTGATATTTCGCACACCATCTTCCAATAATAAGGCTGTCCGTAAAGAAAAAATCAACCTATTGGACTATATAGATAGAAATGGTAGCCAAGTTCAATGGACTATGCAAGGCCATCTGGTCGGAGAAGATCAAAGACGAGCTGTTCGGGTAAGTGTTTCGTCTAGCACGCGCCTGATTGAAATATTGGATGGATATGAATGGATAACCGAACGTAGCAAGACATATCCAAATACGCAAGACGCTTATGATTATTTTTTGCACGGTTTAGATCGTGCTGGCTTTACTAGAGACCGCAAAGTAGTTATTACAGACTCTAAAGGCGTATGTCCATTTGGTAATACGTTTCTGTATGATCTTAGCGATGCCGATCACCACCCACTTAATACATGGTCGGTAACATGTTTTGCAAACTTAGGTACATTTGCCGGCAGTGCTTTTACAGTACGGCAATTATTCCAAGCCCAGATTACTGACTACAGTGCCTTTGTTAGTGGCGTAAACCTATACTAATCATCTAAAGCTTTAAGCTAAACTATAGATATGATCAAGGCCATTGTTTTTGATAATTTTGGTGTTTTAACCACCGATATGTGGAGAGAGTTTCTATTAAGCCTGCCTGAAGACGTTGATCTGGAAGCTGTCCGAAATGCACACCGCGAGTATGATAGAGGATCAATTAGCCAACGAGAGTGTTCAACGCGTATAAAGGCCATAACTGGCCGTACCTTTACCGAAGCCGAAGATTTATTGAGCAGCGAAGTAAGTAAGAATATTCCTTTGCTTGAATATATTAGTGAGCTCAAAAGCCGGGGTTACTTGCTTGCCATAATGAGTAATGTTGCCACCAACTGGATTAGAGATAGCTTCTTAACTGATAATGAACAGGCATTGTTCGATGAAATGATATTCTCTTTTGAAGTTGGTATGATCAAGCCAGATCCTAGAATATTTATGCTTGCACGTGAACGTTTAAGAATTGGTCCTCACGAAGCTCTGCTTGTTGATGATAAAGAAAGCTATTGCCAAGTGGCTAAAACAGAAGGTTGGAAGGCAGTGACTTACCAAAGCTTAAAACAACTTAAGGTCGAACTCGAGCCTATCTTATCTCAAATGTGATATATATCACATTTACAGATAGGAAAATTTACCAAAAGGGTTGACAGAGCTTAGCGTTAGCGTTTTACTGAAGATATGGTTAACTAAAATAAATAACAAAAAAGAAAGGAAAACAAAAATGTCGATGCCCGCAGAAAACCCACACTTTTACGATGTAAAAGATGCTGAAGGCACAGCACCAATGCTATTAGTATGTAGCCCTGGTGAAAGGGATAGAATTCAAGATGAAGCTATAGAAGCAGGTCATCCCGAAGAAAAGTTCGTACCTTTGTGTATAGGTAACTTAGCTTTAATGCCTGAATTAGTTCCCAATTCGAATGACTAAACGCTTTTTTGTCTGACATAGTTCTTGCAACTCATGCAAATGCACTCTAAGTGTGCCAGCCAAAGCAGCGTTAGAAACGCCAATAATAATTTGTGATTGGTGAATTGTAACAGAGGGTACGGAATTAAATCGATCTTTTACGAATGATTTAATAGTCTTGATTTCCGGGGGTTCAGTAAATCTAGATTGGCTTAATAGGTCACCTAAACTGTCAGACATGGCTTCATTGTATATGATGACTGCTACAATTAAATAACTATGCCGGAGTTACCTGAAGTCGAGACTATTCGAATTGGCTTAAGTTCCTTATTGCCAGGTAAGCAGATTAAGTCAGTTAATTATGATTGGCCCAAGTCATTTCCAAACTCTGAGACGGACGTAAAACTATTTTTAATAGGCGCCAAAATTGTTGAAGTAAAGCGCCGAGCAAAAGTTTTGCTCATTGAGCTAGACACCAAGTACAGTCTTGTAATTCATCTTAAAATGACTGGTCAGTTAGTTTTTGTGGCCAAGAACATACGCTTTGGAGCAGGTCATCCCAATGATTCATTAGTTCACAAATTGCCCGATAAATCGACACGAGTAATTTTGGAGTTCAATGACGAGAGCAAATTATTTTTTAACGATCAACGTAAATTTGGCTGGATGCGATTAATACCAACTACAGAAATATTTAATATAGACTTCTTTAAAAAAATCGGGCCAGAACCATTAGCTGCAGATTTTACTTGGCAGGAATTTCGAGATCGCCTAAAGCGCAAACCTAACTTGGGTATTAAAGCAGCTTTACTTGATCAGAGCACAGTGGCAGGTATCGGCAACATTTATGCCGATGAAAGTCTTTGGGGAGCTAAAATTCACCCAGCAACACTAGTCAAGAGCATCACTGATGCTAAATTTAAGGAACTTTTCCTATTCCTCCGTGAAGTCTTACAACTTTCAATTGACAAAGGTGGCTCGTCAGACAGAAATTATATTAACGCTGAAGGTAAAAAAGGGAGTTACCTAAGCTTCGCAAATGTGTTTCGACGCGAAGGCAAACCATGTCCACGATGCGGAACAATAATTATCAAAATCCGTGTTGCTAACCGAGGTACCCATATATGCCCCAAATGCCAAAGGCTTAAAGCATGATCACGACACTAACAGGCAGTAATAGTTTTGGACTGAAAACAGAACTAAAGCTGTGGATCGATGAGTTCATTAAAGAGCATGGTGATATGGGGTTGGAAAGGCTCGATGGAGAAGAAGACGAATTTGACCGTATTCGTGAAAGTCTGGAGAGCCTGCCATTTTTAGCCACTAAAAAAATGGTGGTTCTAAGAATACCAGGTAATAACAAAGAATTCGTTGAAAAAGCTGAAATTTTACTAACCAATATGTCTGAAACTACTGACGTTATTATCGTTGAGCCCAAACTGGATAAACGCTCTAGTTATTATAAATTCTTGAAGAATAAGACTGACTTCAAAGAGTTTAATGAACTGGATGAAAACAGTCTTGCTAAATGGCTAATAGAACAGGCTAAGCACAAAGATGGCTTAATTAGTTCTAACGATGCTCGATATTTGATAGAACGTGTAGGCACCAATCAGCAACTATTGGCTAATGAAATTATCAAGTTAATCAATTATGACAAAAAGATTACAAGACAGACTATTGATCTGTTGACAGAACCTACGCCGCAAACTACTGTATTTGAACTCCTAGATGCAGCATTTGCAGGCAAAACTAAGCGTGCTCTTGAAATATACGAAGAACAACGAGCACTGAAGATCGAGCCGATTCAGATTATTGCTATGTTAAGTTGGCAACTACACGTGTTGGCAATAATAAAAACAGCAGGCTCTAAATCCTCCGCAGATATAGCCAGGGAAGCCAATATTAATCCGTTTGTAGTGCGCAAAAGTCAAAACATTGCAGATAAATTAACTTTGAATGAACTTAAAAAGCTTATAACTGATGTTTTAGAGCTTGATGTCAGGATGAAAAGTGAATCAATCGACGCGGACGATTCTTTAAGAAATTTATTTATTCAAATTAGCCGGCAGAAGTAAGTTATTTTTTGGTACTTTTCTTAGAAATAGGTTTTTTAGCAGATGCTTTTTTGGTGGAGGGCTTTTTGACTGTAGTTTTCTTTGAGGTCGGCTTTTTAGCGACTGGTTTAGTCGTAGCTTTCTTGCCAGCTGCTTTCTTAGTGCCAACAACAGGTTTTACACCGGCAGCTTTAAGTTTTGCAGCAACTTGGCGCTTCTTACGAGCGACCTTGTTCTTATGCATCACGCCTTTTTTACCAGCTTTGTCCAACGCGCTCTGGGCTTTACTTTGAGCTTCTCCAGCCTTCTTGCCAGTACTAAGAGCCTCTTGAAACGTTTTCAAAGAAACTTTCAAGTTACGCTTAGTCTTTGCAATGCGAACAGTAGCTTTACGGGCTACCCGAACACGCTTCTTGGCTGATTTGATGATTGGCATTTAACCTCTTTGCATCTGATTAGCTGTATATCGACCCTAGACTATACTCTAGAGACAGGCATTTTGTAAAGAAAGTGTATATATGTGGTGGACAAGTGTAAGTGCTTGTGCTATGCTCACCCCAGAAAGTATTTCTAAAACTAAAACTAAAAATGGAAAATCCTAAAAACAAGATTGCTGAGCAGCTCAAGGAGTCCAGTAATGTACTCGTGACTGTAAGCACCGATCCATCCGTTGATCAGTTAGCCGCAGCCATAGGGTTGACACTGATTCTTAATCGGCTTGGAAAGCATGCTACAGCTGTTTTTAGTGGGAAAGTTCCAAGCACTATTGAGTTCTTGCAACCCGGCGAGACCATAGAAAAAAATACCGACAGTTTACGAGATTTTATTATTGCTCTGGACAAATCTAAAGCTGATAAGCTGCGCTATAAAGTCGAAGACAAAGTCGTAAAGATCTTTATTACTCCATATCGTACTTCAATAGGCCAGAAAGATCTGGAATTTAGCCAAGGCGACTTTAATGTTGACATTATAATTGGCCTGGGCGTTCGAATTCGAGATGATCTCGACCAGGCTATTACTGCACATGGACGCATTTTGCATGATGCCACCGTAGTCTCGATCAATACTTCTAACGCAAGTAACTTAGGATCCATAAACTGGGCAGACGAACAGGCAAGTAGTTTGTGTGAAATGGTCGTGGCTCTAGCCGACATGCTAAAAACCGGCTTATTGGATAGTCAAATATCCACTTCGCTCCTAACGGGAATTGTGGCTGAGACTGATCGTTTCAGTAATGCCAAGACTACCTCAACTACTATGGCTGCCAGTGCCAAGCTTATGTCCGCGGGAGCTAATCAGCAGCTCGTTGCAACTAAGCTCCAGGAACCCGAAAAACCAGAGGAACATGATAAAAAATCTCCAAAAAAAGATAACTCACCAGACTCTGATGATGGAGATAATAGTGCCGACGGAGCTCTGCATATTGACCACGAAGAGTTACCTGAACCAGATGTAGAGCAGATTGATATTGATGAACATGGTAATCTTCATCTTCCTGATAAAACTCCTCAAACTGATAATACTCCGCAGGTAGAGCCAGAAAATAGGCATTTACTTGTCGACTCACACGTAGATTCAGACAAGAATCTTGGTATGCCTGACTATGAGAGTTCACCGACTGAACCGGTTGATCAACAAGATGAAGATCTTCCATCGCTAGATAGTCGTATGACAGCAAATACACAACCAGAAGACTTAGATCCTGCTACGGATCCCTTGAGCTCAACCAAATCATCAACCCCTATTCTTAGCCATGATTCAGGACCGGCAAAGATAGAAGACGATATTACTAGTGATGTTCAGCCCTCACAGACGCAGGCTAATGAACCTAGTTCGTCCAGTACCGACCCAACCCTATCTGAAATTGAAGAATCAGTAGATAGCCCACATTCTGATCAGCTGACATCTCAACCCGGAACAGAAAGTCAATTAGGCGCTGTTCCTCCTGATATCGAACAAGCACGTAATGCCGTGCAATCAGTTGTTGCTCAAACTCCACCCGAAACCCCGCTTGAGCCTATTCAGGCACTTAACGCCCAACCAGTTAATCTTGATCTGGGACATGATGTCATTGATGATACAGCTTCTCCTGTTGCTCAAGTGCCCCCAGGAGACCTACAAATTGATCCAAGCACCGGAAATATTCAACCAATGAACCAACCTGGACCAAGCCCAATATCTATTCCTCCCGTGGCTGCTCAGTCCACACCTCAAGAACCACTATTTGCTAGTAATGTGGATCTACCCCCGAGCGTGCCACCGATGACAGGACTAACCCCTAATTTTAGAGCGTCAACTTTTCCACCTAGTAATGTCAATAATAACGTTTCACCAACACCCATGACCAATTACTCTAATCCTTTGCAGCCTGCATCTACGTTTAGCATTCCACCTGCGCCACCAATAAATAATTTGCCACCCCCGCCTCCAGTGCCACCTCCAATGATGCCTCCTCCACCTCCAAATAATTCTACAAACGGAACTATCCCTAATATCCCTCGCTAGTTACTAAGGTATGCTATTCATAGTGAATGGCATTTTGTTAGTTGATAAACCCTCTGAATGGACTTCATTTGATGTTGTAGCCAAAGTTAGAGGGATTCTCAAAAAGAGTGGAATTTCCAAGCCTAAAGTTGGACACACTGGCACGCTGGACCCATTAGCCACAGGACTTCTTGTCTTGTTAATAGGTAATTACACCAAAAAAGCTTCAGAATTTTCAAAACTGAATAAAACTTACAAAGTCACAATGCGTTTGGGTGAAACTAGTACCACCGGAGATGAAGAGGGAGAAAAACAAGCTATAAGTAAACGGGTACCCAGCGGCAAGGAAATAGAAGATACATTAAAGCAGTTTGTCGGCGAGTTAGAGCAAACACCACCGGCATATTCGGCGATCAAAGTTAATGGGCAACGAGCTTACAAGCTTGCCAGAGCGGGTAAAAAAGTGGAACTAGAACCGAGGCAAATAACAATATACAAGTTACAAATGACAAGTTATAAATATCCGGAGATAAAATTTGTCGCTGAGGTTTCATCCGGTACATATATTCGTTCACTTGTAGAGGATATCGGCAGAAAACTAGGAACGGGCGCATATATGTCCACTCTCCGCCGCATACAGGTAGGAACCTATTTTATTACTCAAGCCATTGATATGAAAAATATAAGCCAGGAATTGATTACTAAAAATGTTCAGATACTTGCTTAACAGATAAAAGTGTGCTAGAATTCGCCCAACGCCATTAATCTCTTTAACGAAAACATTAGGAGCTACATGATTTCATCGGAGAAGAAACAGAAGATAGTTGCTGACTTACAGACCAAGAAAGACGATACCGGTAGCAGTGCCGTACAGGCAGGTATTTTGACAGAGCGCGTTCGCGAATTAACAGAGCATTTAAAAACTCATAAGCATGACTTTATGGCTCGCCGCGGTTTATTGCAGGCCGTTGGCAAACGTAAGAAGCTACTGAAATACATTGCCGAGAAAGACAGCAAAGCCTATCTTGATTTAGTTAAAAAACTTGGAATTCGAAGATAACTAGGCCTTAGAGATTGGACATTGGATGCTCAACCAAGTATCCAAAATCTAGAATCTAAATTCTAGAACATTAGTAAATCATCGGAGGCAGGACACAGGTATCCGCTTGTGCCGGACACTTGAATCTTGTATCCGATCAGAAAGGAAATAAATGGGAACAATAAATCCCTTTGGAAAGAAAATAATATCTGTCGAGACCGACTTTTGCGGTCGTAAATTGAGCTTGGAAGTCGGCCGAGTCGGCTTTCGTACTAGTGCGTCAGTTGTTGCCCGCTACGGTGACACCGTAGTACTGGGAACCGTGATGGTAAGCACTGAACCAGTACATGGCTTTGACTACTTCCCACTATCTATTGATTACGAAGAAAAGATGTATGCCGCTGGCAAAATCAGCGGCTCAAGGTTTATTAAGCGTGAAGGTCGCCCAAGCGATGACGCCGTTTTAATAGGTAGATTGATTGATCGACCTATTCGACCCCTCTGGCCAAAAGGCTATCGTCACGAAGTCCAAGGTGTGGCTACGGTTTTAAGCATGGATCCTGACTTTCGTCCTGATATGATCGCTATGATCGCTATGAGTGCTGCCTTCGTACTGTCCGGCGCACCGTTTGATGGTCCAGTAGCGGGACTCAGGGTTGGTATGATAGACGGTAAACTTGTGCCGTTTGCGACAGCTGAAGAATTGAATAAAGGGACACTTGACCTAGTGGTCGCTGGTACAAAAGATGCCATTATGATGGTTGAAGCCGGCGCTAACGAAGCAACTGAGAGTCAAGTTATCGAAGCCCTGGAATTTGCCCAAAAAGCAATCCAACCAGCTATAAAACTTCAACAAGAATTAGTCAGCAAAGTCGGTGCCACTCCACAGAAATATGAACTAACGTTACCCGATGAGAATATCCAAGAAGCTGTCGAAAAATGGGTGGAAGGTAAACTGGGCTCTGGTCTAAGAGCTCCTTATCCAGAGAGAAATGACTTGGTTCAGCAACTACGCGAATCAATGCATCTGTATTTTGAGGAAAAACTCGGAGAAGAATTCTTAGGTGCAAAAAGCGAGTACAACGAGGCCTTTACGATGGCGCTCCATAAAGACGTACGTAAAGGCATAATTGAGGATAATATTCGTCCAGATGGCCGAAAGTTAACCGAAATTCGTCCACTTTCCAGTGAAGTTGGACTACTCCCCAGGGCCCACGGATCCAGTTTATTTACTCGAGGTGTTACTCAGGCCTTAAACGTAGTAACCCTAGCGCCCCTTAGCTATGTGCAGCTTGTTGATACTATGGAAAAAGAAGGTGAGCGACGCTATCTTCATCATTACAATGCTCCTGGCTACACTGTTGGTGAAGTTAGAAGGCTTGGTAGTCCCGGGAGACGAGAGATTGGTCATGGATATCTGGCTGAACGGGCACTAGAGCCAGTTTTACCAGATGTAGCGACTTTTCCGTACACCGTACGCTCTGTTACAGAAATTATGAGCCAGAACGGAAGTACCTCTATGGCCGCTACTTGTTCTAGCTGCTTAGCCCTTATGGATGCAGGCGTACCACTTGTTCGTCCTGTCAGTGGCATAGCTATGGGCTTAATGCTAGATGGCAACAAGCAATATATATTAAGTGATATTGCTGATGCTGAGGATTTTGCGGGTGATATGGATTTCAAGGTAGCTGGCACAGATAAAGGCATAACAGCTCTTCAAATGGATATGAAAGTACATGGGTTAGGGATAGATGTGCTTAAGGCAGCTCTAGAACAGGGCAAAACGGGCCGAAAAGAGATTCTTAAACATATGATTGATACTCTACCAGTTCCACGCCAGGAAATGAGCCCTTATGCGCCTCGTGTTGAATCCATCAAAATTAATCCGGAGAAGATCCGTGAAGTTATCGGAAAAGGCGGCGAAACGATTAATAAAATTATCGCTGAAACAGGTGCCGAAATTGATATTAAGGACGACGGTACCGTATTTATTGCTAGCCCAGATAAAAAATCTATAGATGGCGCTATACAATATATAAAGCACCTGACTGCAGAGCCAGAGGTTGGTAAAATCTACAAGGACGTGCCAGTCGTAAGCGTTATGGACTTCGGTGCATTTGTCCAGATAATGCCTGGAAAAGATGGTTTAGTTCATGTCAGTGAGATGAAAGAAGAGCGTGTCAACAAACCAAGCGATGTGGTCAAAGAAGGCGATTTAGTTACCGTGAAACTAGTAGCAATTGATGAAAAAGGTCGTTTGCAGCTAAGCATGAAACAGGCTGCGAGGGAGTCTAAATAGACTATGAAGGGTTTTTTGACCAAGAAAAATCAACCCAGGCTTTTAATTAGTGGAATTATTGTACTACTTCTGGCATACATAGTTGGCTCAAGAGCAATCGACACCGGTAGCTACTGGGAGTACTTAGCATGTTTATTGTTTTTGATATACGCAGTTCGGTTAATAAGCCATGCATTTAAATTTAATAAGTAATATGACAGTCAAGGACAAGCAAAAAGAGTTGGATGAAATTCAAGCCAGGATTGTGGCTGACGGGGTTTGTAAAGAATTGGCAAACCAGGCTACAAATCTAGTATTTGGTGATGGAAATATTGACGCTGAACTGGTTTTCATCGGAGAAGCGCCGGGCAAGAATGAAGACTTGCAAGGCAAACCATTTGTAGGTGCAGCTGGCAGATTTTTAAATGAAATGCTCGAGATGATTGGGCTTAAGCGCGAAGATGTATACATAACCAATATTGTTAAGTATCGACCACCTAATAATCGAGATCCATATCCAGATGAAAAAGAAGCTTTCCTGCCTTATTTGGAGAAACAACTAGATGTAATTAACCCGAAAATTACCATTACTCTAGGTCGCCACAGTCTAAACTGTTTTCTACCACAACTACAAATTAGTTCTGTACACGGCCAGCCTAAACGCCACAAAGGGCGAGTCTACCTGCCTTTGTTTCACCCCGCAGCAGCGCTTTATAACAGCGGTATGAAACAAACGCTAATAGATGACTTTGCTAAAATCCCAACCATTTTAGAGCTCATTTAATTATTTGAATTTGAAAGGATAATAAGAATTTATGACAGACAAAACAAACTCAAACAAATCGAACAGTAACTCCAAGCAAAATGGGACTGTTCGTGCTAGCTCCAGAGGGGCGGCAATACGCGCTCAAAAACGGACACACGAAGATGCCCAGCGAGTGATTAATCAATATTTTGACACTAACCAAGCTACTAAAGAGGACAGACCAAGGGCTAATTTCATTGACGATAGCCCCAAACTTAAAGTAATTGGCATCGGCGGCATGGACGCCGGTGGCTCAAAAAATATGATAGTTGTCGAGTATATGAATGATGCTATCGTTATAGATTGTGGCAATGATCTAGGAGTTGACTTACCGGGTATTAATTATGGTGTTGCTGATCCTGTATATCTTGAGTCGATTAAGCACAAATTGCGTGGATACGTTATAACGCACGGACATCTTGATCATATAGGCGGTCTGCCACACATTTTGCCACAGTATCCAGCACCAATTTACGGCTCTAAATTTACTATAGGCATGGTTGAACGCCAGTTTGAAAATTTCGGCCTACCAATGCCCGAAGGCTTTCAGCTGGAAACGATTACCATGAATGAAGAAACACATGAACGACTAAAAGTCGGGCCGTTCTTTGTTGAACTAGTGCGTATTACTCATTCAATACCAGGTTCAACCTGTGTAGTTGTTGATACCCCAGTCGGGCGTATAATTTGCACTGGCGATTATCGTCTAGATCCTAATCCACTTGATCATGAACGCAGCGATACAGATCGGCTTAAAGAACTAGGCAAGGAAGGCGTTTTATTACTACTTAATGAGTGTATGTGCGCCGAGCGACCTGGCCGCACACCCAGTGAGAGTACAATTGAACCAACTTTTGTCGATCTGTTTGCAAGGGCTCCAGGACGTGTATTTGTAGCTGTTTTCTCAAGTAATATCAACCGTATCCAAATGCTAGTAAATGCTGCGACAGAACATGGACGTAAAATTGCCATGGATGGACGTAGCATGATGAGTACTCTTGAAGTCGCAGTTAAACATGGCATGATTCGTATTCCTAAAGGTACTTTTGTGCCTATTGCTAATGTGCCCAATATGAAGGATGAAGAAATTGTGGTTGTGTGTACTGGCTCACAAGGTGAACCGAATTCCGCATTGCAGCGTATGGCTGAAGGCGACCACAAACACATCAAACTCAAGGAGCAGGACACCGTTATCCTCTCCAGTACTCCTATACCTGAAAGTGGTAACGATAAACTTATCGGCGAAATGGTGGATGACCTAATGCGCAAAAACGTGCATGTTTATAGGCATATGACCCATGAAGTTGATGGCTGTGGGCCACTTCACGTTAGTGGACACTGTTCGATTGACGAATACATGGAAATGATTGACATGACAAAACCGAAGTTCATGTTGCCAATTTATGGTGCCTATAGAGCTCAGAAGTATCATAACGAAGAAGCAGTTAGCAGAGGCTTTCCGCGGAAGAATCTGAGCTACATAAATAACGGGGAAATATTTACATTTACAGCTGATAAGATGGAAAAAGTTGGTTCGGTACCAGTAGGCATGCTTTTAGTTGATCAAACCGGTGCTTTAGTAAGCAATGTCGTGATCAAAGACCGCTTAATGTTGGCCGAAGAAGGCTTAGTGGCGGTAGTTTTGACCGTAGATAAAAAGAACGGCAACCTGCTAACTAGCCCGGATATCATCAGCCGTGGCTTCATATATATGCGTGATAGCGAAGAACTAATGAACAACTTTAGGATTGAGCTTAAACGTGCTGTAGGACAGCGCTTCAAACGTGTTGACCTTGATCGCTTCAAACAAGAGCTAAAAGAGCACGTGACCCACTTCTTATTTGAATATACCGGCCGTAGCCCAATAGTTATCCCGGTGGTCAACGTTATTGGGGGTAAAAGTGCTGGTGGTGATAAAACAAAGCAGCCAAGTAAAAACGAGGCTAATGTTATTGAACCTAGTCCCGATGAAATTGCAGCAGAGCAACAGCGACGATTTGAAGAAATGCGCGCTAGATTACTTGGCCAAGATGCCCGAATAGACTAAACACATCATTGACAAAGCCATTACAATCAAGTATAATATCCGAGTTGTTTTAAATAATAAAAAATTCAAAAATATCTAAATTACGAAAGGCTACAATGGAAAACGAACGGAAAGGTTTACCTCCTATCGATGCTCAAGCTCTGGGACCTTTGAAAATTAATGCACCAACAGCTGGCGAGTTAATGGCTCAAAGAGCTCTTGAAGCTGCCTCAAGCGAGAGTCAAGTAGACGATAAAAACATCGTTACAGAACCGTATGTCAGCACTACTACAACTCGTCCTGTAACCACTACAATTCGTCCTCCTGTAACCACTACGACTCCGAATAATTTAGGACCAAAGCCACCCGGGATTCAGCCCCCTGGAGAAATCGGCACCACTATCCCAAGCGATCCCGAGCATGATCCTACGACTGCGGTAAACCCTGGTGAAATAACTCCTTCAACAGAACAACAAACGCCACCAACTAATTAAGTTAATAAAGCGGTAATTTAAGAGGGCTCCAAGAAACCTTCCTTTACCAGAAAAATTGACAAATGATGTAATTTTTGCTATAATATGTTCATGACCACTAGTGAACTTCCTGAAAACAAAGCAACCTGGGGGGTATCATTCCGTGAATTATATGATGAAGCCACTAAGCTAACAGAGATTGCAGGGTTTGATTTAACGCCAAGCCGTACCCTGATGATGTATGAAGAAGAAAATGTACGGGCAAGCGGTATGTGGCCATACGAGACTATTGGAAGAATAGCTACTTTTGATCGTGACGAAGAGGTAAAAGTGGCTGAGCGCTTCGAAGTGGCTGCTTATAACACCATGGGCAGTGAATTTCTTTCACCAATATTTACTCCACAAAATGAGTTACTTTCGGACAGGCAGCTAGTAGGACACATCAGTTTCCGTAAACATATTGCTAGTACATGCTTTGACGGAATAATCTTTTTTACAGATAAAAGCGAAGCTGTTTTAAAAGGCGAAGGAAATTGGGATTTAGATCATAAAAATACACCAGAGTTCGATGCTTTTGCTAGACGTATTGGTCTATCTGGTTTTTGGAAATTCATTAAAACTAGAGAGCCGGACGCAAATACCAAAATCAATCAGATAATAAATGATGCCGATCGGCGCACAATAACAAGAGCTTTGCGCAGGCTTGGAACTTCCCAAGATCAGGGGTAAATGATATAATAAACAGAGCTTATGGCAAAAAAGAAAAAGCAAACAAGAAAAAAAGCTCAGCCTGAATATACAGAGCGCTCGGCTTTTTGGCCTTTAGCCGGTGCTATATTAATGATGCTATTGGCGCTCTTTATATTACTGGGTGGTTTTGGGGCCGGCGGCCCACTGCCCAAAGGTCTATTCCAAGGGGCATACTGGAGCCTTGGATGGGCTGCTTACTTAACTCCTGTGGCGCTTATTTTCTTCGGTGTCCACAAATTTGTAAGCGAAGACCGCCAGATTCCTTTAGCTAAATTTGTTAGTATGATAATTCTTTTGATTACAGCAGCTAGCTGGTTCCACGTTGCCTTTGTGGGCACTACTGACGCCGGTGCTTTTGCAGGCGGGCACGGAGGGGAAATTGGTAAACAGGTAGGCGGGGTTACTCTAAGTGCAATTGACAAAATACCGGCGGCACTACTGTTCTTTGTCTTTACACTCCTATTGTTCTTCTTAGCATTTGGCATTTCACCAAAAGTTCTTTTGAAAGCCGCGGAAATGTTTAGACGTTCTGAGGAAGATGACACGGATCTAGCGGAACTTAAAGCAAGAGCTCAAGATAGTGAGTTTAAGCTTAATGAAGGCGTGCCGGTAGAACATTATAGCGAACGCGAACGCGCCAAACTCTCTCCCCAAAAACCGGTTCCTGAATCTAACAAGGCAGCACTAACTACGGCCAGTGACCCTGACTGGGAGTTCCCGTCGCTCGATCTGCTAAGTTCTAAACAAGACAAAGCTGATGCCGGTGATGTTAAGGGCAATGCCGAAATCATTAAAGAAACTTATTCTAATTTTGGCATTGATGTTGATGTAGAGGGTGCTAATGTGGGCCCCAGAGTTACTCAGTATACCCTTCGTCCTCCTTCTGGAGTAAAACTAACTAAACTAACAGCTCTTGAACATAATCTTGCACTTGATTTAGCTGCAACGAGTATTCGTATGGAAGCTCCTATACCTGGCAAACGAGCTGTTGGCATTGAAGTGCCAAACGTACGTCCGGCTACAGTAACACTCCGAGGTTTATTAAGCAGTCCAGAATGGCCAGCTGCGAAAGGGATGCTTTCATTTGTAGTAGGTAAAGATATTGCCGGTTCACCAGTGGTGGCTGATCTAGAGGAAATGCCTCATCTTTTGATAGCCGGCCAAACAAAATCCGGTAAATCAGTTATGATTAACACTTTACTTGCCAGTTTTTTATATCGCAACACTCCGTCTGACTTGAAATTGATCCTGGTTGATCCTAAACACGTGGAAATGGCACCATACGAAGATATACCACACCTATTGGCGCCTGTCGTTACCGAACCAGAAAAGTGCATAAGTGCGCTTAAATGGGCGGTCGCAGAAATGGAGCGCAGACTCAAAACATTTGCTGAGATCAGACAACGAGACATTCAAGGCTATAATGCGCTTAAAAAAGAAGAAGGCATGCCTCATATAGTGATTGTAATTGATGAGCTGGCAGATCTTATGATGGTAGCTAGCCGTGACGTAGAAGCATTGATTGCTCGCGTTGCTCAAAAAGCCCGTGCTGCTGGCATACACCTGGTATTGGCTACACAGCGGCCGGATGCAAATATTGTTACGGGTATTATTAAGGCAAATGTACCCGCACAGATTGCCTTTGCGGTCAAAGACCAGGTCAACAGCCGGATTATCATTGATCAACTGGGGGCTGAAAAACTGCTAGGCAAGGGTGATATGCTGTTCAAGACAACAGATATCCCACGTCCCATACGCGTTCAGGGTGCACTAATTACCGGGGCCGAAACAAACAAATTGACAGAATTTCTCAGGGATCAAAGACCACCTAACTATAACAACGAGGTTATCACTCAGCCCGTCCAACTTAACGGTAGGGGTGGTATTGTGGCTGACTATGGTGGCCAAGGCGCAGATGATGATATGTGGCGTGATGCTGTCCAGGTAGTTATTGAGGGGGGCAAAGCTAGCACGAGTTTATTACAAAGACGCCTGCGTATAGGTTATGGAAGAGCAGCCAGACTGATTGAGACTATGGAAGAGCAAGGTATTATTGGCAATGCTGATGGTAATCGGCCAAGAGAAGTGTTAATTAGGTCAATGGATGAAGTTTTTGGTGGTAACTCAGGTGCTGATGAAGAGGATGTCTACGACGATATGCCCGACGAAACTGCACAAACTTAAACTCGGATTACTATGAAAACAAAAAGATCGGCCAACCGCAAAAATTCGCCGCTCAAATCTAAAGCCATTACACGATTGTTATTTGTTTTGGTTTTTGCCGGTGCAGGAGCGGTGCTTCTTCTAATCACTCGTGCGGCAACCGATACTCATCCGGTATATAGACTGTATCATCCTTCCACGACGGATCATTTATATACTACTAACCCCACGGAACGTGATAACGCAGCTAAATATTCGGGCTACTCATATGAGGGTATAAATTTTTATGCTTGTTCCTCGAACAGTGGAGGTTTGCCGGTATACAGGATAGATCATCCTGGTGATAATGTTCACCACTTCACAACTAACTATACTGAGTACAGAAATCTTATTAGCGCTGGCTGGACCGATGAAGGGATTGGCTTTTATGCATGTCCCAGTAATCGCTACGACTCTGTGCCGGTTTACCGAATTGCCGAAAAACCATGCACCGGCTGCCATCTATTTACTATTAGCTCTAGTGAAAGAGACACGGCTGTCAAGAATGGATGGACTTATGAAGGTATTGGCTGGTATGGCTCAAATAATACTAGCCCGCCTCCTCCTCCACCTCAACCTAAACCCTCTCCGACACCACCGCCCCCAACACCAACTCCATCACCTCCAAATTCAGGCGGGACTTCATCTAATCGAGCTCCTTCAAATCCCCCTTTGCAAAGCTCCGGAGCAGGTAGCGGAAATGCGTCTGCATCAATTAGTTCATCTGATTCAACACCACCCTCAACACCTACTAATTTTCAAGCTACAAGTGATAGCGGCAAACCTTATGTGGCCTTAAGTTGGGAGGCTTCCACTGATGACACGGGTATAAGTGGATATGAACTTGAGCGCTCTTTGGACCAACAAGCTTGGACTTCTTTACAGGCTAATTTCAATGAAACATCATATACAGATAGCGACACGCTTTTTAATACCCATTACTTTTATAGAATCCGGGCCATTGACACAAGCAACAACTACTCTGACTACACCACAGCTGATGTCACCACACCGGGCTTTTCGAGCAATGCTTTTAAAGACAAGGATTCTGAGCTTCACAGCGACAAGCTTTCCATTACTATTTCTATACCAGCTGGAGCATTATCTGATGATGCTCAGTGTGATATAGCAACAAATAATGAAGTTCTATCACCTGATATTGATGGCTACAAGGCAATCAGTGGTCCTTATCAGGTGATTTGCAAAAAAGGCGACGGTAGTCTGATTTCTCAGTTTACCAAACCACTTCGCGTGCAATGGAAACTATTACCCGTAAAGGGCATAAGCAAATTCGATTATTATGGCTATAACAATAAATGGCAACATCTTACTTTATCGGCGCACGATTCTAAAAAACATATCGACACCTTTGAACTAAGTAATGGCAACACATTTGTGGCAATGGGGAAGATAAAGCATACCTCACCGATTATCAAAATCGTAGAAGTACTATTAGGCTTAGCAGTGATTGTATTTGTGGTTCTTTTCTTTCTGTATCGACGCTACCGCAGTCAACAAGTGTCGACACTCTCTGACTATTTATCCAAGATAAGAGGCGGCTAGATAGCAATCAAAACTAAAAGATTGCTTTAACGATGTTTAGAAGTTAACCCATGTTGACTAACAGAGGTAAATAAAGTAAAATAACGTGAGCTTAAACTTAAGCTTCAGGTTACTGCATTCTTTAGAGCGAGTAGCCCATAAGACCAAAGGAAGGAGTTCATATTGAACCAATACGAAATTGCCGTATTGTATCACCCCGACCTCGAAGTAGATTTATCAAAAGCCGAGGAACGAGTGAACAAAATTGTTACCGATAATGGTGGCAAAATTACAGGTACCGATAATTGGGGAAAACGCAAGCTTGCTTATCCCATAAAACACCAGGACTATGCCGTATATGTTTTCTATACGATTGAGCTACCGGGTGAAAACGTTAAGAAATTAGAAAGTACTCTCAATATAACTGATGAAGTCATCAGATACCTCATAGTACGACCTGATCTGAAGGCCATTGCTAAAGCTGAGGCTGCTAAGGACGAAAAAGCTAAGAAGGCAGCAGATCGAGGCGATCAAGCAGAAGATGAAGATGATGAAGAAGATACTGAGGACTAAAATGGTATTGCTTGACTCATGGATTCACTTAGCAGTAGGGTATAAGTACTTAATAAACTTTAAAGACATAGTTCTTATAAGGAGGAATGCCACATGGCACGTAGTTTAAATCAAGTAACTTTAATGGGTAATTTAACCCGAGATCCTGAGCTTAGACAAACACCCAACGGACAAAATGTCTGCAGCTTTAGCCTGGCTTTAAACCGTAGCTATAAAGATTCTAGCGGTGAATGGCAAGAGGCTACTGACTACATTGATATTGTAGCCTGGGGACCTCTGGCCGAGAGAGTTGCACAATATTTGACTAAGGGCCGGCGTTGTCTAGTTCAAGGTCGCCTGCAAAGTCGTAGTTGGGAACAAGACGGAAACAAGCGTAGCAAAGTTGAAGTTCTGGCTAATGATGTTACTTTTCTCGATAGCCGGGGCGGTGGCGGTAGTGATAATGCTACTGCTACTGGTAATGAAGATGCGTCAACAACAGACACGCCAAAACCCACTAAAAAGCCAAGTAAAGAAGACGTAGTTATTGAGGACATTGGTGATGAGCCAATCAATCTCGATGACATACCATTTTAAGGAGAAGTATGGCGAAGATTTTTAAACCTAGAACTGACGTAGCGTATTTTGACTACAAGGACTTTAAAACCCTGCAACGCTATGTCAACCAATTCGGCCAGATTGAAAGTCGCAAAAAAACCGGCCTCAGAGAGCACGAGCAAAGGCGTTTAGCAGTAGCTATAAAACGTGCCCGTCACATTGCACTATTGCCGTTTGTTGCAAGTAACTGAGGCAGATTATGGCTCTCGGTGTAACAGATCTTAAAAAAGGACAGATTTTTCAACTTGATGGTATACCTTACCGTGTAGTTGAATATGCTCAAAAGGTCATGGGACGTGGTGGCTCAATTGTGAACGTTAAAATCAAAAGTTTAATTGACGGTAAGGTGCTGGATAAAACGTTTAAAGGCAATGAATCCATTGAGCCGGCTGATGTTACCAATAAAAAAGTACAGTATCTATATAGTGACGCTACTAGCTTCTTTTTTATGGATGAAAATACTTATGAGCAATTTGAACTTCCAGCAAGTGATATGGGCGACAAAAGTGGCTATATGAAAGAAGGCGACAGCGTACAGGCGCAGCTATTCGACGGCCGAGTTATAAATATAGAGCTACCCAAGAACGTCCCCCTTAAAGTCACTTATACTGAGGATGTAGTTAAGGGCGATACTGCAAACTCTGTCCTGAAGGACGCCAAATTAGAGACTGGCATTAGCATTCGGGTACCTGCTTTCGTAAAAAGCGGCGATCTTATATCTATAGATACTGTGACGGGCGCTTATCGCGAAAGAGTCAAGTAGGTCTATGAACAAACAACGACTAGACCAGGTAATGGTAAGTCGTGGGCTGGTGTCAACTAGAAGCCAAGCTGAAAACTACATAAAACTAGGGAGTGTAAGGGTCAATAAGAGAGTAGAGCTGAAGCCCGGCCTCCTGGTTAGCGAGAAAGATAAAATTGCAATGATTTCCGATGAGCGCTACGTAAGTCGGGCTGCACTAAAACTAGCGAGCGTTAGTGATTCCTTAGGACTGGTATTTCAAAATAAGATCATACTTGATATAGGCAGTAGTACGGGCGGATTTACCGACTATGCACTACAGCATGGTGCTAAGAAGGTTATAGCTGTTGACGTCGGTAGTAACCAGCTTCATCCGACTTTGCGAGACGATGCAAGAATTGAACTACATGAACAAACTGATATCCGGCAAATTGGAAGATTGTCAGATAGTCCGGATATTGTGCTTATCGATGTCTCATTTATAAGTCTTCGGGAAATTCTTCCAAGTATTACTGAATTAATCCACTCAAATACAGAAGTGGTTGCTATGGTAAAGCCGCAGTTTGAAACGGGACCTAGTCTAAAGCACAAAGGGGTTATAAAAAATGAAAATATGCGTCGCCAGATTCTTAAAGATTTTGAACATTGGATAAAAAATTTGTTCAAAATAGCAGACAAGCTAGATTCAAAGATTACTGGGGCGAAAGGCAATCAAGAGCGGTTTTATTTGCTTAAAAAACTTTAAAAGTAAACACTACCTTTGTGCTACACTGAGCTTCAGTCATGTATTTCTATAACCGAGCTGAGGCGGGTCGAAAGCTTGCAGCTGAACTAATACAATACCAACTCCAGAATTGTACAATCGTTGCCCTTACCCCAGGAGCGGCAATTATAGGGGCGCAAATTGCTATGAAAATTCATGCTGGGATAACTATTTTGCTGACGGAAAATGTTTTTTTACCAGGTGAGCCCAATGCTCTTGGAGCCGTATCGTCGAGCAATATGTTGACTTATAATGATATGTTTTCGACCGGGCAGATCGAAGAATTTGTCGGCGAATATTTCACATACATTGAAGGCCAACGCCTCGAAAAATTGAGCAAACTACACCGTCTGCTCGGTACAGGAGGTGAGATTAAACGCGAACTATTACGGCACCATACGATAATAGTGGTGTCTGATGGTCTCAATAATGGCTTTTCATTAGCTGTTGCCGCAGAGTTTCTAAAACCAGTTAAGGTAAAGAAATTAATTGCTGCCACACCGGTAGCTAGTACTGAGGCAGTTGACAGAATGCATCTGTTTGCTGACGAAATACATTGTTTAAGTGTGGTTGAGAACTTCGTCAACACAAACCATTATTACGAAGACAACACCATACCTGATATAGATTCGGTATTTAAAATTATTCGCAATACACCAATCAATTGGGATAAAGGCAAGGTAACTTTTTCAACTAAACATTGAACCGGAATTCAACAACATCGTCTGGCTTCATAACATAATCTTTGCCTTCTGTTCGAATCTTGCCAGCTGCCCGCGCTGCTGATTCTGAACCAGTCTCGATCAGTTCATTATAGTCCACTACTTGAGCAGCAATAAAGCCGTGTTCGAAATCGCTATGTATTGCACCAGCAGCTTGTGGTGCAGTCACACCTTTTGGAATTGTCCAAGCTCGAACTTCTTTCTCGCCAGCTGTTAGAAAACTTTGTAGGCCTAGTGTGTCGTAGGCTGAGTGAATTACTTTTATAAGACCCGATTCTTCAACACCATAACTAGCAAGTAATTCTTGACGATCCATCTCATCAAGATCCTTTAACTCATCTTCAAGTTTTGCGCTTACAAAGATAGCCCGAGAAGGAGCCACCAGCTTTTTTAACTTTTCCTTCAGTGAGACATTTCGCAAATCTTCCTCACCTAAATTGAACAGATATATAACTGGCTTTGCCGTCAGCAGCTGGAGCTGTGAGTTAAGAGTTTTAAGTTCAGAGCGACCAAAAAGGGGAATATTACTGTCGAGGAGAATTTTGGCTTGCTCCAAAGCTTTTACTTCCGGCCAAAGCTTTGAATCCGCTTTTGCTTCTTTTTGTAAAGTCGGCAAGCGTTTCTCGACAGTTTGTAAATCGGCCAAGACCAACTCTGTGTTTATTATATCTATATCTTTTTGTGGGTCATGATTTTGATCCACATGAACCACATCTGAATCGTGAAAAGTTCTTACTACATGGCATATAGCCTTGCAGCTGCGAATATTGGCTAAGAACTGATTACCCAGGCCTTCACCTTGGCTGGCTCCAGCTACCAGTCCAGCAATATCAATAAAAGTCACAGCGGCTGGCACAATTTTTTGAGCGTTATAAAGCTCTGCAAGTTTCCTAAGTCTGTTATCCGGAATTGGCACAATCCCGGTGTTGGGTTCAATTGTTGCAAAAGGGTAATTGGCGGCCAGAATGTTATTATTCGTCAATGCATTGAAGAGCGTGGACTTTCCGACGTTCGGTAGACCAATTATTCCTATCGAGAGTGTTGACATACCCTGTAATTTTAGCAGAGAAGGATTTAATTCTGACTGAAAGCGTAACGGGGCTTATTGATTTTTAAAGTTGTAATTGCATACCTGACTGACACCTAGTACTATGTAAGCAAAAGCGGGTTGCCGTATACAATGAAGAAAAAAGAACACTCTGACTCCTCTAAATCAAATACTCCAGTAAAGAGTGCCTCTGACCAAGCTATTCATTCCAGCTTGGGCAAAGGCCGCAGAAGTTTTTTGCTAATGGTGGTAATTTTAGTTTTGGTTGGAGGATTGGCTTATGGAAGCAAATGGCTCTACGACAATAATAAGTTGGGCCCTCTTTCTCCCGCAAAAAGACAGCCAGTACCTGCAAATCCAAAACCCAATTCCAAACCGCCAGACGGCAAAGTAAAGATTTATGAAACGCCACCTCCAGGCTCAAAAGGTGGACCACCTAAACCAGCGAGGACAGGCTAGTTAGAATTATGAAATTCTTTAGACGTAAACCATTATTGATCAGCCTGATGTTTTTCAGTCTTTTTATAGCAGCTTTTGTATTGCGTAGCGGTGGTCACGTCTATGCCGACCCGGACTGGAACTATTACTGTAATCAGCCAGGCGGTAAAACAATACATGCCCTGTACCCTAATCCCTCAGATGTATCTAGTTCTGACCGTACTGCACCAACTACGCTCTATGCACAGTCACATATATGCTATAACGCACCTTACAGTTTTGCAGGAGGAATAATAATTCATTTTACTGGGGTTGAAACCATCCAAGGTACGGGGGCTTTTAATACACAAGTGCCCAGAGATTTTGGCATGGGCAGCCTGAGTGGTAGGGACGTCTCTACACCCGCACAAACACAGCCGGTTAATATGACTAATTTGTCAGATGGTCTTAATTGCTGGAGGCTCCATTTTTACGCACAAGCCGATTATAACGGTGATGGTAGATATACTGGCAGTGGAGAAACATCGGGCGATGGATGGTGGGACGTCTGCGTTAATTACACCTTTGTACCTCGGCCTACATCAACTATCCGAGGGCACATCTATAAAGTCGATGGTGGTGGCAACTACTTAGGAGGCGTGGCTGGGGCGACAGTTGCAACCTGTACAAACGCTAATCTAATAACGGATGGCAATGGTTTCTTTAACTGGCCGGGGATAACCCAAGGTGATGGCTTTTGTCTGCGTACAGGCGGGGCGCCCGCAGGTTTTGACGGCCCATTCGTCCGTCCATGGTCAGAGAATTATTCAAGCTGCCCAGGTTTTGTGGGGCCTCCATATAGTGGGCACTGCGCATCTCCAACCTATGAATGCCAAATAGCCGGAGGATTATTTGACTATGGATGTCACCTAGATCGTAACTGGGATGAAGGCTATGACTTCGTCTATGTTCAACGGGCCACAATCCAAGGGCACATCTTCAAGGTTGACAGGAGCGGCAACAGATTAGGCGATGTAGTAGGGGCGACAGTTGCAACCTGTACAAATACTAATCTAGTAACCGATGGGAACGGTTTCTTTACCTGGAGTGGTATAACCCCAGGTACTGGCTTTTGTCTGCGTACAGGCGGGGCGCCCGCAGGTTTTGACGGCCCATTCGTCCGTCCATGGGGGCCAGGATATTCAAGCTGTTCTGGCTACGGCGGACCACCCTATACCGGTTATTGTAACTACCCTGGAGGTTGGCCCACTTATGAATGCCAAATAGCCGGAGGATTATTTGACTATGGATGTCACCTAGATCGAAATGCTGATGGCGGCTATGACTTTGTTTACGTCCAACAGCCACCTGATAATCCGCCAAACATTAACTTGAACGTTAATTGCGACACCGCTAGTGGTACAGCTTCTGACCCGGATAATTCGGGGGCTCAGCTAACGGTGCAGCTATATGTAAACGGCACCCTTGAAAGTACACAAAGAACCTCAGGCACGAGCCATAGTTTTAATTTTGTTAATGCTCTTAGTAAGTACAAAGGCTTTTCTAGCAATAATGTCCAGCTCAAAGCTCTAGGAGTCAAGTATGACGGTAGCCGTGGCCAAGACGCCTCGGTGATCAAACCTACTGGTGTCTGTGCCAGAGCTACTTGCGGCAGTGCCACTATGGATCCAAGTCTACCAGAACCAGGCACGCAATTTCGTGTCAGAGTAAATGTTAATTATGGTAACAAAGGGGCACAAGGAGCCAATCCTTCACGCCCAGGCTATAAGATGAGTATTACTATCGCGCCAAACCCGAGCTATAACAATACAGATATTCCTTATGATCAAACAAGCGGTTTATCTGACTGGACTCCTTACTTTACTGCTCCTCCGGCCGGCACCTTTACGATTACCTGGAGATTTAGTGGTACTGGAGTTGATAGCGGATCATGCAGCCAAACGGCAAGTTCTGCGACCAAACCCTATTTCCGTACCTATGGCGGTGACACAATAGCACTCAAGCCTGGTGCCTGTACAACCAAGGGCTGGGGCGCAGGAATTGGGCTTGGCGGTATCTATGGCTTTAATGATAGAACCGGCAAGGGCGCCGCCGCACAGTTAGCGGCTATGGCCTTTGGTAAGATAGAAGAATTTACCAGTGCCACAGGCAGATCCAGTAGCCCCGCACCACCTGGTGGATTGGCCTTTGCTGGTACTACAGCGCTTGGTTCTGTTTATGGGGGCAATTTCAACGCAAACCCATGCCCGCCAAACTATTTCGGGCCTGCTAATGCTTTAGCTGCCGGAAACGCTACAATCGGCGCCGCTAGTTATGTAGCCGGTTCAGCTCCGGCCATTGTATATGTACACGGAAATGTCCGTATAACGGGTAATATAACCTATTCAACAGCCTCATGGCAGGTTGGTAAGATACCATCATTTACTCTTGTAAGTACCGGCGATATATACATTGATCCTGGGGTCACTGAGCTCGATGGCCTATACGTAGCAAAGGGTACAATCTATACATGCAGTGACCCCAATAATCTTGGCGGTTTTACTAAAGCCGATAATTCTCATATAGCTGGAAATTCAGGACCCAATTTGTGTAATCAGCGATTGAGAGTTTATGGTAGCTTTGTTGCTAATAGTATAAAACTGTTACGCAACATTGGCTCTGTTAAGGACAGCAATCCGAGCGAACAGTATAGCTCAAGCAATGCCGCTGAGATATTCATATTCACTCCTGAGCAATGGTTAACTAAATCGGCTGTGCCGCCTTCAGGAGGAAGCGGAGACTATGATTCTATCACTAGTCTACCGCCGGTGTTATAAACTATGAAAAAGCTTAATGAAATTATTGTCAGCAAACGTAACGCTTATGCTATAATCCGACTAATATGAGTTTACTGAGTGGGGTAAGTGATTTTTTTGGGTTGGACATCGGCACCACCGCCGTCCGCTTAGTAGAGCTGCGCGGTACCGGGCCAACGAAGGTATTAGCTCACTATGGTTTCACTGAGGTGGATGCAAAGACCGCTATGAGCGATTCCAAAGCTGATGAGCAAAAATTAGGGCAGGTTATAAGGGATTTAGTCTCAGAAGCTGGGATAGCCAGCCGTAACGTAGCTGTAGGTATACCTTCTCAGCGGGTGTTTGCAACTGTTGTAGACATTGAACGTCTCTCTCCTAGTGAACTCGACAGAACTATACACTACCAAGCTGATTCGCTTATTCCAACACAGCTATCAGAGTCAAAGCTTGATTGGGCGATGCTCGGGGATTCACCGGTTGATAAAACAAAGGTTGAGGTTTTGATATCAAGTGTTACTAATGAATTTATAGAACGAAGACTTGATATGCTAGAGGCAATTGGGCTAAATGTTATCGCTTTTGAGCCCGATAGCCTAGCACTTGCCCGCGCAATTGTTTCTTTTGACGCCACCTTGCCACAGATAGTCCTTGATATGGGCAGCAAAAGTACCGATCTGGTTGTAACTATGAGTGGTGCACCTCGTTTAGTTCGGTCTATACCAACTGGAACGGAGGCGATAGTAAAAGCTGCAATGCAAAATTTGAATATTGATCAGAAACAAGCTGAACAGTTTGTATTTAAATTTGGCATGTCAAAAGACAAACTCGAAGGTCAAATATATCAGGGAATTATCGGCACAATTGACATCCTGATTACGGAAATAGAAAAGTCGATCAAGTTTTTCCAAACTCGCTACACAAGCACTAAAATAGATCGGCTCATCGTTACTGGCGGTGCCTCAGCCTTACCGGAATTTCCGGTATATATTGCCAATAAATTCGGCATAAGTGTTGAAATCGGTAACGCATGGCGTAACGTTTCATTTCCAGCGGGTCGGCAAAATGAATTACTAGCTGTATCCAATCATTTCGGGGTTGCAGCAGGCTTAGCGGAGAGAAGTGAGTAAAAAATGATACAGTTTAACCTTTTACCTGATGTAAAGCTTGAATACATACGAGCGAAGCGCACTAAACAGCTGATTATGCTGATTTCATTTATTGTCAGCGCAGTGGCCATCACCGTACTTGTTCTACTGTTCGTAGTTGTAGATGGTGTCCAGAAAAAGCACTTGAGCGATCTTAACAAAGACGTCTCTACCATGACCAAGAAACTGAAAGACACAAAGGATTTGGACAAAGTTTTAACAGTTCAGAATCAATTAGTTAATTTACCGGCCTTACATGATAAAAAGCCTGTGGCAACTCGGCTATTTAACTATCTAGGCCAAATAACTCCTTCACAAATTAGCATTGCTAAGATAGATGTAAGCTTTACTGATTCCAGCATGACCATTACTGGCGCTGCCGACAGCATAAAGACTGTCAACACCTTTATAGATACAATGAAGTTCACTACCTATACAGCTGGAGACCCTCCTGTTACGGCTAAAGCATTTTCAGATGTGGTTTTGACCAATTTTGGACGTGATGACAAAGGAGCAAGCTATACCATAAACCTTAAATTTGATCCAGCTATATTCAATAGTAAAACCGAAGTTAAACTAATCGTTCCCCAGCAAGTTACGACGCGATCTGAGACTGAAAAGCCTACCGATTTGTTTCAACCTAACTCTAATACGAAGGCACAATAATAGTCATGGCAGTACAACTATCAGGCAAAAGAATGCAAATTGATCGAGCGCAAGCAGTGATTGTGGGCGCAGTTTCGGCTGCTGCATTCATAGTCATATTTTCACTCGTTGCTTCCAAGGCTCTCTTATCACAACGTGCCTATCAAGCAAGGGTTACTAAAGAACAGGAAAAAGCTGTAAAACAATTACGAGAAAACATAAAGAACGTTGACCAGCTGGCAACCTCATATAGACAATTTGTTTCACAGCCGAACAATGTAATTGGTGGTAGTTCCAGTGGAACGGGAGATAGAGACGGCAATAACGCCAAGATTATTCTGGATGCGTTGCCAAGTAAGTATGACTTTCCAGCTTTAGCTAGTAGCTTGGAAAAGATTTTGACTGATCGCAATTTCAAGATCTCTAATATTACCGGCAGTGATGACGAAATTGCCCAAGCTAGTCCCCAATCAAGTGCTACGCCACAACCCGTAGAAATGCCTTTCTCTTTTACAGTTACTAGCACGTATGACTCAATACCTGGCCTGATCGACATAATGCAGCGCTCGATTCGTCCGCTTAATATCCAGAAGATCAGCCTAAGTGGTAAGAATAGTGAACTTCAACTTGATGTTAGTGCTGTGACCTACTATCTACCCGAAAAGCAATTAAACTTTCCAACTAAGGTGATAGAGTAGTATGAAGCAAAAAGATATAGCCCTGATAATAGTCATCGCTTTCATAAGCGGCGTACTTTCGCTATTTTTGTCGAAACTATTAATTACCACACCCAAAAATCGTAGCGCTCAAGTTACAATTGTCGAAAGAATTACCACTGATTTTCCGACACCTGACCAAAAATACTTTAATGACAAGTCGTTTGACCCAACCAGCATAATTAGAGTGGGTGACAATTCAAATCCAAAACCATTTAATACTAAACAATAGAAACAAAAGGACGAGATGAGCGTTCTATCAGCTTCAGCTCAAAGGCAAGTAGAGGATAAGCTTGTCAAGGACGGTTTGATTGAGTCCAATAAACTAAAAGGCCTAAAACAAAAGGCTGAGCACAACAGCGAACCGTTCCTAAGCCTATTAGTCCATGATGGCATTATCACAAATGAAGATCTGACAAAAACCGTCGCGTACGTTACCAAAATTCCATATGTTAACTTGACGGCTGCAAAAGTTAGCCCAGACATACTTAAGTTATTACCTAAAGAAATTGCCGAGCGTTACATGACAGTGCCATTAGGCGAAATGCATAATCGCTTAGCGGTGGCAATGCTTGATGCTGACAATGTACAGGCAGTTGACTTTTTGTCTAACAAAATTAGCCGACCCCTCAAGGTCTACTCTGCCAGTGAAGAGGGCATACGCAATGTGTTGAAGCAGTATGGAATTCAGCTTGATCAAAACATTGTCGGGGATCTCGAAGATGCACAAAAAATCCAGGAAGAACAAGCTGAGGCTGAGCAGCAAGCCAAAAAGCCTAATGACAGAGAAAAAAATATAAAGACCATTGTTCAAGATTCGCCGATTAGTAAAGCACTGTCGTCAATTTTAGACTTTGCCGCTAAAAACAGGGCCAGTGATATCCATATTGAGCCACTTGAGAAGGAACTAAAGATTCGCTGTCGTATAGATGGAGTTTTGCGTGAAATCATGAAACTTCCAAAGAGCACCGAACCAGCACTGGTTTCCCGCATAAAAATTTTATCCAATCTTAAAATAGATGAACATCGTGTACCTCAAGACGGTCAGTTTACTGTTCGCGCCAATGACAAAGATATAGACCTGCGTATTGCTATCTCACCCGTAGTATGGGGTGAACAGGTGGTTATACGGCTTCTGGACAAGACTGGTACTAGCCTCAAATTGGAAGATATGGGCTATACAGGTAGAGCACTTCGCACAATTCGTACTGGACTTACACGGTCTAATGGCATGATTTTAACCTCCGGCCCAACTGGATCCGGTAAGTCTACTTCCATGTATGCAATGATTCAGGAAATAAAAAACGATGCCATAAATATAGTTACTCTTGAGGATCCGGTTGAATATAAAATAGATGGCGTAAACCAGATCCAAGTTAATCCTGATGTAGGCCTTACTTTTGCAACAGGCCTAAGATCAATTTTAAGACAGGACCCCGACGTAGTTTTAGTGGGTGAGATTCGCGATTCTGAGACTGCAATGCTTGCAATACAAGCAGCCTTAACCGGCCATTTAGTATTCAGTACCCTGCACACCAACTCGGCAGCTGGCATTTTGCCCCGACTTCTTGATATGGGTATTGAGCCATTTTTGATTGCCAGTACCGTGCATACTGTAATCGGGCAACGTCTAGTCAGACGTATCAGTGAAGAAAGCAAACAATCTTATCAATCCGACGCAGCGGAAACAGAGTCCGTTAAAACTACACTTTCACACCTACTGCCTGAAAAACCAGAACAGGTCAAAGCTGCGTTAACTGATTTAGGCTATGAAAACTTGCCTCTAAGAGACCAAAATGCTTATACTTTGTATAAAGGCACAGACAGTGCTGATACGCCTGGGGGCTATAAAGGCCGTCTAGGCCTGTACGAGGTATTTGAAATCACCGAACCGATACAGGAGCTAATCATCAAACATTCAACCAGTACCGAAATCCAGAACGCGGCCCAAAAACAGGGCATGATTACTATGCGTGAGGACGGTTATTTGAAGGCCTTAGCGGGGCGCACGACCCTGGCTGAAGTCAATAGGGTTGCAACAGCGGACAGCGCTTAAATAAGGAGAGGGTGGACATGGCAGCATTACCAAGAATCGAAGTACTACTAGACGAAGTTATTAAGCGCAAAGCTTCGGACTTACACATTCAGGTAGGTTTGGCACCAATTCTTAGGGTTGATGGAGCCTTAGCGCCCGTACCTGGAACAGAAGTTTTGACTGAAGAAGGAGTAGAGGCACTAATTTTTTCTATACTTGACGAAGATCAAAAACAGATTTTACTTAAAGACAAAGAATTTGACTTTAGCTTCGCTTTTGGGGATCTAGGTCGATTCCGCGTCAATGCTTTTCATGAACGCGGAAACATGGCAGCCGCTATGCGGCTTATCCCTAATGAAATGTTATCTATAGAACAACTAGGGCTTCCGGCAATAGTTAACAAATTTGCTGATTATCCTAGAGGTCTTGTTCTTATAACAGGTCCAACCGGTTCTGGTAAATCTACGACTCTAGCTGCGTTGGTTAACAAAATAAATATGGAACGAGCATCGCACATAGTAACCATCGAAGACCCGATAGAATTTACGCATAAGAGTAAAAAATCAGTCATTGTTCAAAGGGAAGTGCACTACGATACCTATTCGTTCTCGGCTGCCTTGCGTAGCAGTTTGCGCGAAGATCCAGATGTGGTGCTGATTGGTGAGATGCGTGATCTTGAAACAATCGCTGCAGCTATTACTATTGCTGAAACCGGCCACCTTGTATTTGCAACTCTGCACACTAATGGCGCCGCTCAAAGTATTGATCGTATGGTTGATGTTTTCCCGCCTCATCAGCAACCTCAAATACGGGCACAGTTAGCCAATATTTTAATGGCCATTTGTTCGCAGCGCCTATTGCCAAGTATCGGTGGAGGCAGGATTGCGGCCGCAGAAGTATTAATTGCCACACCTGCTGTACGTAATATCATCCGAGAAGGTAAAAGCCATCAGCTAGAAGCTGTGATCCAAACAGGCGCTGAACATGGTATGCAGTCGATGGACAAGACCCTGGTTAACTTGATCCATAACGGTACGATCACCTATGAAGAAGCTCGAAATGTTGCTGTTGACCTCGATGAATTAGACAGGTTGATGCGAGGCTGAAATGCTAACATTTGATTATGTAGCTCGCGATTCGGCCAGCGGTCAAAAGATCAAAGCGCAGGTTCAGGCCGATAGTGAGCAAGCTGCCGCCAAGGCAATTAGTTCTCAAGGATTATCGCCGATTGAAATTAGCGTAACGGGCGCAAGCCAACATGGTTTGTCCAAACTTTTTAATCGGATCCATACCAAAGACAAGATTTTGTTCTCCAGGCAACTATCGACTCTTATAAACGCTGGTTTACCGCTTATACAGAGCCTTAGAAGCGTAGCAGCTCAAACCCAGAGCAAAACATTCAAGGTAGCTATTAACCAGGTTATTAACGATGTAGAAGCTGGCTCGGCATTGTCAGTTGCCTTATCGCATCATCCTGCTATATTTAACCAGGTTTATTTAAGTTTAATTGCTGCTGGTGAAGTTTCTGGTACGCTAGACGCCGCTTTAGAGCGCCTTGCGACACAGCAAGAAAAAGACGCTGAAATTATCAGTAAGGTACGCGGCGCCATGGTTTATCCAATAATTGTTCTGCTAGTGATGTTTTTGGTTATTGGCTTTATGATCGTAAAAGTATTGCCGCAAGTTCAAATACTTTACGATGGTATACCTGGCGCCACTTTGCCGCTTATTACTCGGTTACTACTAGGTTTATCACGCTTTGCTGTCAAATACTGGTGGGCACTCATAGTAGCACTGGTGCTAATTATCTTTTTTGGAAGCCGCTGGGCGAGCACGTTAGGCGGTAAAAGAATAACAGATCGTCTTAAAATGCGGGCATGGCCAATAGGACCACTATTTATGAAAATGTACATGGCTCGGTTTGCCCGTACAGGCCAGACATTAGTTGCTAGCGGCGTGCCGTTGCTTCAGATGCTGGAAGTTACTTCAAATGCCATCAATAATGTTCATATAGAAGATTCCTTGCACAAAGCCATTGAAAAGGTAAAGGGCGGTAAATCCCTGTCGGACTCTCTAAAAGGAGACCCCAATTTCCTAGATCTGGTTCCAGATATGCTCAAAATTGGTGAACAATCCGGAGCTATAGAGAAAATGCTGGCAAAAACAGCTGATTACTATGAGAAAGAAGTTGATAACGAGATCAAGACCATCTCTACTATCATCGAACCTGTACTTATGGTTATTCTAGGAATATTTGCCTTTATTATCGTTGCCGCAGTGCTGTTACCGATTTATGGTCTTGCCGGCAAGACCATTATTAAATAAAAAACGCTTGCATTTTAAGCATAAGCTCTTTATTATCTGAAACATAAGCATTTAAAACACTCACCAAGGGGGGCATTCGCCAAATGAGTTTCAAAAATCTTCGTAAACGAACTGAGGGCTTCACTATAATTGAAGTCTTGATAGTCTTAGCTATAGCTGGATTAATTCTTTTGATAGTATTCCTAGCTGTGCCAGCACTTCAGCGTAATTCACGCAATACACAACGGAAAAATGACGTAGCAGGATTATTAGGTGCAGTAAGTGAATACACTAATAATAATAATGGGACTTTAGCAAATACTTGTAGCGGAACCAATCCGGTAACATTTAACAACACGACACCTGGCACTTTGTCGCAAGGGAAAGTCGGCTATTACAATCTTGGTTGTGCAGCCGGTGCGGCTACCGTGAATGGACATGTGGGAATAGTTGCAGCCCCGGCCGCAGCAGTTGCTAATCCTGCTACAAATACTTCAGATTATGTGACTATTTATGTTGGAGCAATCTGTTCGAGTGCAACACAGGCGCAGGCGGGTACCGCAAGAGGCTTTGCGGCACTTTACGAAATTGAAACCGGCGCAAATACGTATGCCTCGGTTTGCCAATCGTCATAGATCAGGTATACAGTCGCCAATCAAACAGGCTCCATTTGGAGCCTGTTTTTATAAGCGTTCTATGTTAGCATGGCTATAATGATTGTGGTTTTATCCGCATTGACTCTACTCGGACTTTCCTTAGGTAGTTTCGTGAACGCGCTGGTATGGCGCATGCACGAGCAGGCAAGGTCTAAAAAGAATCGCCAAGATCCCAAACTCTCTATAATACATGCTCGATCAATCTGTCCGAACTGCAAACACGAACTGGGAGTTCTAGATCTCATCCCCGTTGTTAGTTGGCTGTGGTTGCGAAGAAAATGCCGTTATTGTCACAAACCTATAAGCTGGCAATACCCGATCGTAGAAGCTGGTACCGCTCTTCTATTCGTTATTTCCTATATACACTGGCCGTATGCTTTTAATGGGGAGGGAACGCTATTATTTATTATATGGCTAATAACCATCGTGGGTTTTATGGCACTAATCGTATATGACCTTCGCTGGATGATATTACCAAATAAAATAGTGGGATTTCTATTTGTTGTAGCGTGTCTACAGGTAGTCGTTAAGCTTGTTGCATCTTCAGAGCGCTTTGAGGCGTTCTTAGCCGCCTTTTGGGGTGTATTAGTGATAGCGGGGCTTTTCTACGTCTTATTTCGGTTCTCAGATGGCAGGTGGATCGGTGGAGGCGATGTGAAACTGGGTGTAGTCCTGGGTCTAATTGTTGGAGGAATCCTAAACACAATACTATTAATATTTTTGGCATGTCTCTTAGGAAGCTTAGTCGGAATTTTTATAGTTTTACTAGAGAAGAAAGATCTAAAAACGAAAATACCTTTCGGCCCATTTCTAATAGTTGCGACAATTTTCGTCTATCTATTTGGCACTGCAGTAATAACCTGGTACAAAACCCGTTT
>CAZLTB010000001.1:0-89706 GCA_964562505.1 uncultured Candidatus Saccharibacteria bacterium | reverse complement strand
AGCACGGGATTTTGAGTCCCGCATGTCTACCAGTTCCATCACTGCGGCTCCATCTGTTCCAGAATTCGCATTTTAATCTTACCGTACTTCGCACTTGGTTCCGCCACCCCGGCATTCACTCGAACAATCTTACCGCTTTCACGCCTCTTGCGCTATACTGTTATCTGTTATTCTAGCATAAGCGAACTATATGGACCCAGACTTAGATCAAATTGATTCTACGAAAAACAAGTCTGCAGGATTTGATCCGGCTGTTGACTTGATTCGTCAAAAAATCGATCAGCTACACAAGTCTGAACCAAATGCTAAGCAGGAATTAGCCGAATTAGAAATGACTAAAAAAAGACGTTCCAAGCACCAACAGTTTATGTCTGAGTTAAGCGCATCCGGCAAATCCTTAGCAGAGATCCAAACTGCATGGCACAACTATTACATTAGTCTACCCGATAAAGAGAAGCATGAAGTATGGCAGGAATTTTACCGTAACCACTGGCAGTCCAACCGATTGGCTAGCTATTCTCAGCCAACCATGGCTAGCGGGGAAAATGCAATTGGTTACGCAGGTTCTCGGCCGCATGCACAATTGGATTCTAGAGATCCAAGAAGCGTCGCAGATATTAAACACCAAATAACCCATCGAGTTCAGCGGCGTACTAAACTAAGGCCCAAAGACCATGCCAGGTCACTGCTATTTGGGCTTGGAGTTGGAACGATAGCTACAGTCTTACTTTTATTTGGCTTCTTTAATGAGAGGTTCCTGGCGCCATTTATATCGCCCAGCCGCAATGTTAGTAGTACGCCTATAATTATTGATCCTACTAATGCGGTCGTTGGAACTGATCCTAAAATTATCATTCCAAAGATTAATGTTGAGATCCCGGTAGTTTATACCGAGCCTTCAATTGAAGATAACGCGGTAGAGCACGCCTTAGAAAGCGGTGTACTACATTATCCAACCACACCAAACCCCGGGGAACAGGGAAATGGGGTTATATTTGGACACTCTAGTAATAACATCCTGAATAAGGGTAAATACAAATTTGCTTTCGTACTTTTGAAAAGGCTAGAGTCGGGAGATACATTTATGTTGCAAAAAGATGGTAAGCAGTATGTTTATCGTGTTTTTGATAAAAAGGTAGTCAAGCCAGAAGACGTAGGAGTGCTTGGTAGTGCCGGGAAATCCGCTACATTCACACTAATAACTTGTGACCCACCCGGAACTTCTATTAATCGTCTAGTTGTTATTGGCGAACAGATAACACCTGACCCTTCTACCAACATAGCCAGCAAGGTAGATCAAGGCGGTGCTGCAAAACCTGAGATCCTGCCGAGTAATTCTGAAACCCTATGGCATCGCCTGACGGGCTGGTTGACTTCCTAGTATTGATTACTGAGAAGCCTGTAGAACTTTTAGCTCAGTGCGAACAAGGCCAGGCTTGAGGCTTGTTTGACGGGAATTAGCAATCGTAAACATGGCGTTGTACTCTCGGTCAAAGAAGACAAGATGGGCCGGGCTGGCATCGCCTAGAGTCTGCAGATTTGTTCCGTCAAAATCAAAAACTACTTCTTTATTCTGGCTGATAACAATGAGTCTATGGCCGTCCATCCAGTTGGCTTTTTGACCAGACAAAAGATTCAGCTTGGTGTTATACCGAAACTGTTCATTATTCTCAGCATCGTAGACCGCAAATTCGCTGCCGCCTTGAACCTCGATGAACCGCGCATTAGTTGAAAAAGACATATACTCAGGCGAAGTCACTTTTAATACAGAAATCGGTAACGGCTTTTTGGCTGGCTTACTCTTTAAAGCGTCAAAAGCATTTTTATATATATAAGTTTTCTTCTCGGTGTCATTACCGACTGCCATATACCAGTTGCCACCAAATTGAGTAAGGTCGATTAGGTATTTGCCGCTGGTCGGCATTTGTCTCAAGTCATAAACGGTCTGGTTGTCCCAGATTTTGGCCTTTACTTGTCCCGCCGGCGAATTTTCATCTGTCACAAATAAAACTACATTTGCTCCGTACGGCTTGTATGCCAAAACGTGAGTGAGCATTGGGGTTATAAGCTTATTTCTAACCTCAGCCGAACGCAAAACACCGCCATTAGCGTCGTATACATAATACTGGTCGAAGCGCTTGTCCTTTAAGGTGACACTAGTCATAGGAATCTGGAACAATTTATTAAGGTTGATACTGTCAGCAGGTATCTCACGGTCAACAACAACAAATTCAGATCCCCCATCAAAATTATGTTTAATCAAAATGTGGCGATTGTCAGTTGACCATTCGACAGATTCAAGTGTGTGGCCATTTCCCTGAAGATTGAACAGACTACTCGGCAGACTTATGGTTGTTACTGGATTGGTTTTAGTATTTAAATCGACAGTTTCGAAATTAGTTAGCGAATTCGGCTGTTGCACGAGTAGCCAGTGTCGATCCGGCGTTTCCGATGACATGCCTGGTAGAGTGTCGTAAATTTTCACGTCTTTGGTTACCAAATTTTTGGGAAACAAAAAAGGATAGGCAAATCTCCTTACACTGCCACCCTCTAAGTCAAATTGTCTTTGCCAATCACGATAACCATCACGTTTTATCTCCAAGTTATGCTGACCAGCTGGTATGACTAGCCGCGTATCAGTCTGCGCCCGGTCATGGCCATCCACATATACTGTTGCGGACACGGGATGGGAGTCGACAAAAACTAGGCCATTTTGTAGCACGGTACCCGTCTTTGGATCTAAATCATACCCATTGGCGGCAAAAACAAGGATAAGAGTAGCTATCGCCAGGGCTGTCGCCACTAAGCCGTAGCCTATAAACAGGCGGATTCGATGTGCACGTTTTTTCTTTGGGTCAAAAAAGTCCATAGCTTTGTATGTATTTTAGTATATCCGACTCAATAAATTTGGGAAATCGGTTGCGGTTAACGCTACCAGGAGTTAAGATAGTGCTTAGATAACAATGTGATCGCACATCTAAGGTAAAAACAAAATGGGCAAAGCTCAAACAGTTATAGAGATAAACGGTAAACAGTATGATGCTTCCAGTGGCAAAGTTCTCGCTCTTGAGCATGTGACTAAACGCGCGGCCGCAGGGAAGGTTGGTGGCAATATTGATGGTATACATGCCGCACCTCGTACGTCCCAGCATACGTCTCCGAGACCAAAGCCAAACCCCCACCATAAGCCTGAACACTCGCGAACACTGATGCGAAGCTCAGTAAAAAAACCAGCCACGGGTCATTCAAAGTCTTTGAATCCAGCAAGCTCCTTAATTACGCACTACAACGTAAAAGAGGAGGGCCACCTGGCTAAAACGATTCCTAAAAGTCCCCATATCAGCAGATTTGGCAGCGACAAGCCAGCAGTAAAAAAAGTGTCGCAAATTTTGCCCGTTAAAGAGCCTCCGGTGGATGAGCATTTTGTCCTAAACCATCAACCAACTGCACAATATTCGCTCGTAAATCACAAAGACAAGCTCGTCAACAAAGCACTCGAACAGGCTACAGCTCATACCATACCAAAATTGAAAAAAACTTCACTGAAAGCAAAGACGGCTAGGCGGCTGAAAGTTAGCCCAAGAATAGTCAGCGTAAGCACTATGTCTCTGGCTGTATTATTGCTTGCAGGATTTTTTGCTTATCAAAACGTGCCTAATTTTTCGATGAGACTTGCTGCATCTAGATCGGGAGTGCATGCCAATTTGCCTGGATATCAACCGTCAGGATTCAGTTTGCTTGGCCCTATCCAGAGTAAGTCAGGGGAGGTAAGACTTACCTATCACTCAAACAGTGATGATAGAGAGTTTACCGTAACTCAGCGTAACTCAGGGTGGAGCGATGAAACTCCGTTTAGAAATTATGTTACGTTTACTCAAAAATCTTTCCAGACTTATCAATCTGGTAATAAGGATATTTATATTTATGATGGTAGCAACGCCACTTGGCTCACTAACGGTGTCTGGTATCAGGTTGAAGGCAAGTCTAACTTAAGTAGTGAGCAACTGCTAAAAATTGCCGACAGCATGTAGGCAATTTAGCCTAGCTAACGTAAAATAAACAGATATGGCGCATAAAGTAAGGACTCGGTTTGCTCCTAGCCCAACAGGTTTTCTGCATGTCGGCGGCGTTCGTACGGCACTTTTTGCGTGGCTATTGGCCAGGCAAAAAAACGGTAAATTTATTCTGCGCCTCGAGGATACCGATAAAACACGTGAGGTCGCTGGTTCTGATAAACATATAATGAATAGCCTAACGTGGCTTGGGATCAACTGGGATGGGGAAATTTATAGGCAAAGTGAGCATTTAGATCTTTATAAAGAATGGGGTCAGAAGCTTGTGGATAAAGGCAGAGCTTACGCCGACCCTTATTCTGCTGAGGAGCTCGATAAATTGCGCAAACAAGCCAAAACCGATAAAAAACCATTCTTATTCCGCAATCACAGGCCCAAAAACCCTCCCTCTTGGGATGGGTCACATCCTCTTCGCTTTCTTTCTGAACCTAAGGCCTATCAATGGCACGACGAGGTCATGGGCGATCTGTCAGCAGGCGAGGAAGCGGTTGACGATTTTATTATGATAAAGTCAGATGGCTTTCCGACTTATAATTTTGCACACATTATCGATGACAACGTCATGCAGATCACACATGTCATCCGTTCACAGGAGTTCCTTGCTTCTGTGCCCAGATACTTAAACCTCTACGAAGCGCTGGGCATTGAACGGCCTTTTTTGGCAACACTGCCTTTCGTTATGGGACCAGACGGCAAAAAGAAACTGTCCAAGCGCGACGGCGCAAAAGATATTCTTGACTATGCAAGAGAAGGCTATGTGCCTGAAGCAATGGTTAATTTTCTAGCTACACTAGGCTGGAATGATGGTACCAAGCAAGAAATTTTCTCAATAGAAGAATTAATTTCTAAATTCAACCTAAACCGCGTACAAAAAAGTGGCGCTAAATTTGACGAACAACGCCTTATTTGGATAGACGGAGCACATATACGCAGTCTAGCTTTGGCGGATTTATATAAACAAGTGGCGGATTTTTGGCCATCAGAGGCAGATTCATATGACAATACCTATCGAATGTCTGTTCTTAAATTAGTTCAAGAACGACTTAAATTCTTCAAAGAATTGCCGGAGTTAACAATATTTTTCTTCAAAGATATGCCGGTCAATCCTAGTCTGATAGAAAATAATAAACAGCTTAAAAAGCTAAATGAAACAAGGCTGAAAGAATTACTTCAACAGACCAAAGACGAGCTGAAGAAAAGTAATTTTTCAGCCAAAGACTTAACAGAACGCTTGAATTCATTACTCGAAAAGACAGGCGAGAAACCTGGCGTTTTGTTCAGTTTAATTCGCATTGCCACAACCCAAGTGCCAGCTAGCCCGGGTTTGGCCGAAACACTAGTACTACTGGGAAAAGACCGCAGCCTGGCTCGTCTCGAAAAACAGATAGACAATATATAAAATCCATTTCATTTTGGACTCATTAGCATAAGCGATGCTACAATAATTCAATATGTCAGATGATCTAAAGCTGCCTAGTGCAAGTGGGGCTGCCACAAATCCTACTGAATCAAATTCAACAACTGGCCAATCCGTAAGCCCTGGCTCATCGAGTGGATCCGGGGGAAGTCTAAAAAACTTCTTAACCTCCGGACCAGAAGATTACAAAAAAGAGAAACGAAGACTTAAACCTTTATCGCGAAAACAGATCATTATTATAAGCGTTGTAGCTGGGTTAATTTTGGCCGGAGGCATAATTTGGTGGTTTTATAAGCACGGCCACACTAAGCCGAAGGTTACGCAGACTCAAACCGTCGCCAAACCACCACCCAAACCTACTACAGTACCCTCACGACTTACGGGCGTGCAGGTCACACCCGAGATTGATAAATTACCTGTAACCGGAGTGATGATCGAGAATAGTCCGGATGCTCGCCCCCAGTCGGGCCTTAAAGATGCCGGCGTTGTATTTGAAGCAATTGCTGAGGGCGGGATAACCAGGTTCTTAACCTTGTTCCAGACAGAACAGCCTGACTATATAGGACCAGTGCGTTCAGTTCGCCCATATTATTTGGACTTTATGAAACCGTTTGACGGTGGGATTGCGCATGCTGGGGGTAGCGGAGAAGCTTTGGCCCAAGTACGAACCGCCGCCTTTAAAGATTTGGATCAATTTTTCAATCCTGGCGCCTATCAGAGAATCAGTAGCCGTTACGCGCCACATAACCTATATACCAGTCGTGCAAAATTGCTCGACCTGCAAAACCAAAAGGGCTGGGGCACAAGTAACTTCAGCGGTTTTGCGCGTAAAGCCGAAAAACCAAACGCAACACCAACGGCACGTACTATTGATCTCGTAATATCAGGCTTTTTGTACAATGCGCACTACGATTACGACCCAGCTACAAACACTTATAAAAGAAGTGAAGGTGGCAAACCCCATACAGACGAAAAAAGTGGCGCCCAATTAAGTCCTAAAGTGGCTGTAGCGCTAGTCATGCCGCACCATTATGCAGGCATATACTCTGTCTATCAGGACAGCGGCAGCGGCAAAGCCTACGTCTTTCAGGATGGAGTGGTCACTGAATGTACCTGGACTAAGGCAGATAGGCAGGCTCAACTTAAATTAGTAGATGGTAACGGCTCGGTAGTACCCATAGATGCTGGACAGACTTGGTTTACGCTGGTCAGCACCCCCACTGCAGTCAGTTATAAACCATAGGCATGGCAAACAGAGGTGGATAATTTTCAAAAGCTCCGCCGGCACATAGAAATCTATCTGCTTGCAACATCCTTACTCACAAGCCTTTCGCTAATACTATTCTGGTGGTTTGGTGTAAATATATTACATATTTCGGTTTCGTTGGTTATTGGTGGAAGTCTGTTCATAGCCATAGGCCTTGGTTGGCTATTCGCTTCGTTTGGCAGTAAATATGTACTTGAACCGCTACATGTAATCTGGCAAGCCATAGTGCACATAGCGCCTGATAGCAGTACAACGCCAGCTCCAAACCTGGAGGAAGTCAGGCTTGGTCGTGAGTTAGTAACTTCCTTAGTCATGCAGGTCTACCAATTTGCCAGCCAACAAAATAGCGGTGAAATCGTGTCAAATCGCAAAGACATGATGCAGGCAGCCTATATAGTTAGTCATTTACCATTGCCGTTATTCGTATTCAATAAAGATCAATTGGTTACCAGTGCCAGTGATTCAGCCTTGGCATACTGTCAGCTTGAAAGTGCTAAACTATTCGGCAAACCATTGTTTGACAATCTTAATCTCGAATTTCACGGGAATAATACGCTAGAATCCTGGATCAAAGACTGTCAAGAAAACAAAGTGACTGACACAGTTTACTGGCAAAGAGTGCGAGTACGAACAGCCAATGATGAAGTCCGTCAATGTGATATGGCAGCCTATTATAACCGTGATAATCCAAGCGGCACTGAATTTATTGTCACGCTCTTTGACCACACCGCTGAGTACGATCAGGACGACCAGTCACTGAGCTTTGTGGCCATTGCCGTCCATGAGCTTCGTACGCCTTTAACGGTGCTTCGTGGTTATGTGGAAGTATTTGAGGATGAGCTGAGCGATAAGCTCGGCGATGAATTAAAAGATTTTATGCACAAGATGCGCGTGGCTGCGGATCAGTTAGCTGCTTTTGTTAATAATATCTTGAACGTGGCGAGAGTAGAAGAGAACCAACTTGTATTGCACTTGGACGAGGATAATTGGGGTAATATTCTTAAACAAGCCGCCGAAACGATGAGCTTACACGCCCAAGTTCATGGCAAAGTAATTGATTGCCAGATAGATCCTAATTTACCGACTGTAGGTGTAGATAAAGTAAGTATTCTGGAAGTCGTCAATAATCTTCTCGATAACGCCATAAAATATAGCGACAAGAGCCAAAAGATTATCTTAAAGGCCGCGCTTACTAAGGATGGATTGATAGAGACTACGGTCCAGGATTTTGGGGTTGGAATTCCGTCGAGTGTTTTGTCCAATTTATTCGAGAAGTTTTATCGCAACCACCGTACCCGCGGCCAGGTAAGCGGGACTGGTCTTGGCTTATATCTGAGTAAGGCCATTGTCACGGCTCACGGTGGCCAAATTTGGGTTAAGTCGAAAGAGGGCGAGGGTAGTACTTTCGGATTTACTCTGGAGCCATATGCCCAGCTTGCGGCCGAATTAAAAAACAGTAATAATACCGACATCGTGAGACAAGCCCACGGTTGGATTAAAAATCACTCTCTGTATAGGAAATAACATGGATAATGAGTCGGCAGTCCGAACTTCAGGTAAGCGTATTCTCTGCATTGAAGATGAGCATTTTATTAGTGAGCTTTACGCTCGGGCTTTAACTAAGGCTGGTTATGAAGTTACTGTCATTATTGACGGTGAGAAAGGGCTTGCGGAGGCCAAAACTGATAAGTACGATATCATCTTGCTCGATATCATGTTACCCAGTATTACGGGTATCGAGCTTCTTAAGCGCTTAAGAGATCCCGCCGAAACACCAACGCTGCACGCCAAAATAATCATTACCACCAACCTAGAACAGGACGAAGAAGGCCGAGCCGCCGTTGAAAGCCAAGCCGACGGCTATGTAGTAAAGGCCGAGATGACCCCTAAGCAGTTGGTGGAATTTCTAGCTCAAGTAGATTAAGTAAGTTCGTTCTATATAACATTGCAGTTTCGGTTATATAGCCCCATTTCGAGAAAAGTTATTTTCTTGAGTTAAACATATAATTTCATTGACTATTAAATTATAATTAATGTTAGTCATGCGGGTACTTCAGGCGATCGCTTGATTTCCACCCACAGGCTTAACAAATCACTAATCTTCTGTGGTCCACAGATGATTCAAGCAATTCGTCGCTTTTTATACTAATGGCTTAGCGACAGCCAAAATTCTTTAATCCTAACAGGGTGATTTGTTATGTATTATGAAAATCCCGATGGCGTTGTAATTCACGACGGATTTCCGAATCCGGCAACTGATAGCAGCCTACAGGGCATTGACCTCAATCGTGTGCTCATTTGGCACGGGGCCAGTACATATATGATGCGAGTCAGTGGCGACGATTGGCAACAAGTGGGCATTTTTGAAAATGACATTGCGCTAGTGGACCGAGCCTTAAATTCTAAACCAACCGACTTGGTAGTTTGGCTTTACGATGGTAGTTTTACTATCTCAAACCGTTCATCAGCGCCCAAGGGTAGCGAAATCTGGGGAGTGGTGACCACAATCATCCATCAATACCGGAATAAGCCATGAAGCGTCCTATTTTCGCACTAATCGACTGTAACAATTTTTTTGTATCATGCGAGAGGCTCTTCCGCCCGGACCTCGAAGGCAAACCCGTGGTCGTACTCTCCAGCAATGACGGCTGCGTGGTGGCTCGTAGCAATGAGGCTAAAGCTCTGGGTATTCCTATGGGAGCGCCGGCTTTCAAATATCGCCAAATTTTTAAACAAAATAGCGTGGTGCAGTTTTCGGCCAATTTTGAACTTTACGGCGATATTTCTCGGCGCATTACCGAGCTAGTAACCACTGTAACGCCACGCGTAGAGGTTTATTCAGTCGACGAATCGTTCCTAGACTTATCTGAGCTGATAATTACAGACTATAGACAGTGGGGCAAGCAAGTTCATGAAGCCATATGGCGTTGGGTCGGGATACCGGTGTCTGTCGGCATTGCGCCCACAAAAACTTTAGCCAAGCTGGCCAGCGACCGGGCTAAAAAAGATCCGGAACTTGGCGGTGTATTGGATCTGGTTGATGCTTCACATAAGGAATATGCTAATTATTTGAGCTCTTTTCTAATCCAGGATATTTGGGGAGTAGGTTGGCGCCTTTCTCCAAAGCTTCGGGCCGAGGGCATAAATACCGCTTGGCATTTATCCAAGCTGCTACCGAAAAGAGCTCAGCAACTGATGGGAATTCACGGACGTCAAATGGTAGCCGAATTAAATGGAATCAGCTGTTATCCCCTGGAGCTCGAAAGTAAGCGGCGTCAAAGTATTGCTCGGACCCGTACTTTTGGCGAGGACACTAATGCTCTTAACGTAGTTGAGGCCGCCATTGCCTCATTTGCTACGCAGGCCGCTTTTCGCCTGCGCCGTAGCGGTCAGCTGACAAGGCGGGCTAGTCTATTTCTTGCTACTAATAAACATAAACCCGGTTACAAGCGTTGGAGTAGGGAAATCATTTACGAAGTACCGACAGCCGACACCGGGCAATTAATTAGTGACTTGGTGGTTTTGCTAGGCACTATTTACAATCCGTCGGCCGCATATCACCGCGCCGGCGTACTTTTATATGATTTTGTTCCTGTGCAACTTCAGACCGATTTATTAGGCATTGTAGATATAAAGACTCACGAGAAGGCAAAGAAGCGTATGCAGACAGTCGACGGGCTTAATGAACGTTTTGGCAAGCAGACCATACATTATGCAGCCGAAGATTTAGGTGAAACCTGGAAGCCTAAACATAACCTAAAAAGCCCAAAGTACATTACGGACATAAGCGACATACCATTGGTTAAAATTTACAGCTAGAGTTGGTGACCCCGGCGGGATTCGAACCCGCGATCTTCTGGATGAGAACCAGATATCCTAAACCGCTAGACGACGGGGCCGTTGAAGATCCACAAAATACTAGCATAACAGATAAGAAATAGCTAGTTAAATGGGACTTTATGACGTATACTAGCCATAAGCGTAAATATTGACGCGCTTTTTTGATTTGGTTCAAACTGAAGGACAAAAACAAGAGTGGGCACAAAAATTTCCAACAAATCTAGAGTCTCTGTGAATAGCCAGCCAGGAAATATGGAGGCAGCCTAGATGCAATCGGTAAATAACCGGTGGTACATAGCCTATAGTCAAATTGCCACAGTATTTGCTGTGCTTTTAATGGCATTGTGCGCGGCAGGTTGGACGGTACCCAGCTTTAAACCCTTTGCTGGTGTGTGGGCTTTGTCTTATATGACTTTTGCGATTGCGCTTGCTCAGGTTGCTTATTACTTCTTCTTTTATAAATCTGAAGTAAAGCATAGTAGTTACTGGTCAGCTACGCTAATCCTTAATATGATCTTGACCCTAAACGTCATTAATCTCATCCACAGTACCGGTCGCTTACATTCATGGTATTTAATCTTATGGCTAGTCATCGTTTTGGTGAGTGGAATGTTCGGCAATTACGCAGTAGTGAGCTATTGTTTTTTGATAACTCTGTATTTCATTTTGGCAACCAGTGAAATTCCAGCCAAAACATCATTTGATACTTTTAGTACTGTAGGCGTTTTTGCCACATATATTGCAGGTGCCTTAAGTTATTTATTCTGGCGAGGTCGTTATACTGACAGCCAAAGTCGAGAAGTTAACAAGCTATCTGGGGCCCTAAAAAGTAGGCAACAACTAACTGAAACGCTTATCCAGTCCATAGTCGATGGCATGATCGTTATAAATACGGAGGGCAAGATCAGCGTTCTTAACCCCGCCGCAGCAGCAATGACAGGGTGGCCGATAGAAGAGGCTAGTGGCATTGATGTACGGGCCGTTGTGAAGCTAGCAAAAGAAAATGGAGAAGAAATCACTCCAGCTGACAACCCCTTTGTCCAAGTTTTAAATGAGAAAAAATCCTCCGACCACACTTTGCAAGTAGTTGGACGTAATGGTAAGCGCTTGGTCGTTTCGGTGGTTATTTCACCAGTTATTACTCCAAAAACCGGCGAGTTTGTGGGTGCCGTGGCAGTTATTCATGATGTTAGCAATAGTAGGGCAGAAGAACATCGACGTGCAGATTTCATCAGCACAGCCAGCCACGAAATGCGTACACCGGTTGCCGCAATTGAAGGCTATCTGGCTCTGGCTTTAAACGACAAGGTGAGCAAGGTTGATGCCCACGCTCGCGAATACCTGGATAAAGCCCATGCCAGCACGCAAAATCTGGGCAAACTATTTCAAGACCTCCTAACAAGCGCCAAAGCAGAAGATGGTCGTTTAGTGAATCATCCCGAGGTTATTGAGATGGGTGAATTTATAGAACAGTTAACCGATTCGCTGAAGTTTTCTGCAGAAAAAAAGGGTTTGCTTACAGAATTTATTCTTGGCACTTCCGATAAGGGTAATAACGCTATTGGTGGCGGCAAAGTTGTTAAGCCTCTTTATTATGTATTTGCCGATCCCGATCGCTTGCGCGAAGTAATTACCAACTTATTCGATAATGCCGTTAAATATACCGAAACCGGAAAAATATCGCTCGGCTTGACGGGTAATAAAGACTTGGTACAAATATATGTCCGCGATACAGGGCCCGGAATCCCGGCCGAAGACGTACCCCATCTGTTTCAAAAATTTTACCGCGTGGATAGTTCCGCTACGCGTACGGTCGGTGGCACAGGCCTAGGACTATTTATCTGTCGCAAGATTATTGAACTTTACCAGGGACGCATTTGGGTCGAGAGTGGCGTCGGATCAGGCAGTACTTTTTATATCAATCTGCCTAGGCTCAGCAATGATAAAGCCAACGCACTTCAGGCTGCTGGAAAGAGTCAACAAACTAACGCGCCGGTCTCAATTTCCACACATTAGCCAGCCAGCAAAGTCATGATACAATATCCCTAAGTTTTAACATAAGCTTAAAGCCAAAGAAAGTAACGATACTAGGAACTACCAGTATGGCAAAAATAATGCTTGTCGAAGACGACAATAACTTGCGCGAAATATACGAAGCTCGGCTACTTGCAGAAGGTTATCAGATTGTTTCGGCCAAAGATGGCGAAGAAGCACTGGCCCTAGCAGTTAAAGAGAAGCCGAACCTTATTATTTCCGATGTTATGATGCCCAAAATCAGCGGATTTGATATGCTGGATATTTTAAGGAGTACCCCAGAAACAAAAGATACAAAAGTAATAATGATGACTGCCCTAAGCCAGGCTGAAGATAAGAGTCGGGCTGGGAAATTAGGTGCTGACCGCTACTTAGTTAAGTCACAAGTCACACTAGAAGACGTAGCAAAAGTAACAAGAGAAGTATTACAAGGAGAAAAAACAATGGACCCATCAACAAATTCAACCCCCCAAGACGGAACAAGTGAGGAGCCAGCTGCCGTGCCAGGCACACCGGCCGAAGATCAAGCAACTCAGGCCGCTAACCCTGATCCAGCTCAATCCAACGATACGGGATCAACTGGTGATCCTGCCCAGACGACATCTGACCCGACGACCGACGATGGCAGTAGCCCAAGCTCGACTTCCGATGATTCAGGACTTCAGGATCTAGCTCAGACAACAGAAGCAGAGGAAAAAACAGTTGATGCACAGATTAATGATTTCGCATCTCAACAAGCCGCTCCAGCCGACTCGACTACGTCTGCACCGCCATTGGAGGTTAGTGAGCCGCCCGCTGTCACTCCTACCGAAGCAGCTGCCGACAATGCGGCGAAGCTAGTTGATGCCGTCGATGACATGCTTGAAAAAAAAGCCAGTGATGATGACCCAGCTACGTCAGAAACAAGCTCAAATACTGAAGAAACGCCGCACGATAGCATTGCCATAGCCGGTAGAAAAGTCATTGATCCACCAGCCGAGGATCCTTCTGCAAAATCCAGTCTTGACGATCTAGTTGTTCAAGAAGAAGAAAAGGAACAGGATCAACCCGCCAGCAATTCAACTCTCCCAGCCAGTACGGTTATCGACCCTAGCGGTAAAGCAGTAACGCCTCCCGAACCTACTTCTGAAGGAAGCTCGCCTAGTGGAGACTCACCTGGAAACGTTATACAGCCTGGCGGCGACCCAAACAATGTTGCTTTGTAGCAGCAATATTCACCATAAAGAGTAACCTCCTATAATTGATGTCGTGAGACTGAATCGTTTTGTCGCAGGATCCACTGGGATGAGTCGTAGGAGAGCTGATGCGGTTATTGCCGAGCAGCGTGTTGTGGTCAACCAGCAACCAGGACGGCTCGGACAGGAAGTTTATCCTGAAGATCAGATCAGTTTAGACGGGAAAACACTTAAGTTCACGTCTAAGAAACAGGTCATTATGTTAAATAAGCCTGCGGGATATGTTTGTTCCCGCATAGGCCAGGGCAATAAAACCATATATGATCTGCTGCCGCCTGAATTACATGACCTGAAACCCGTGGGCCGGCTTGATAAGGATTCATCAGGACTTTTACTCCTAACCAATGACGGTCAGTTAGCTCAGAAGCTGACGCATCCCTCATTTAAAAAATCAAAGGTTTACCTAGTCCAGCTTGATAAGCCCTTAAGCCCTAGTGATAAAGTTGGCATTGAGAATGGTGTTGAGCTAGAGGATGGACTTAGTAAGCTGCAACTAGGTGGCAAAGGGAAAAATTGGGAAGTCACATTATATGAGGGGCGCAACCGGCAAATCCGCCGCACCTTTGCTACCTTAGGCTACAAGGTCAAACAACTCTATCGTACACAGCTTGGCAAATACAAGCTTCTAGACGATCTAAAACCAGGCGCATTTAGAGAGTTATAGGTGTTATACTCCTACTAATGAGTGCAAAAATACCGATTGTGGCGATAGTTGGAAGGACAAATGTAGGCAAGTCTAGTTTGTTCAATGCAGTTTTAGAGCGTCGAGAAGCAATTGTGGCCCAAGAAGCTGGAACGACTCGCGATAGCATAACCGCCAAGGCCTCGTACAACAACCAAGACTTTTGGCTAGTCGATACCGCCGGAATGAAAGATGCCGAGGATGAGTTCGAATTTACAATCCAGGAACAGATTATCCAAGCTACAGATAGTGCTGACGTTATCTGGGTGGTTATCGAGGCTAACACGATGATTACAGAAGATGACCGCAGAGTTGCCACTTTGGCTCTAAAGAGTCGTAAGCCTGTATTTTTGGTTGTCAACAAAATAGATAAGAAACCTCGGGCTAGCGCTGAAGACTATCAAGGCCTTGGCATTAAGCCGATTATATTGACAAGCACGACCCAGAACCGTGGCATTGAACAGCTTTTGGGCATACTCATAGAAGAAATACCAAAGAGCAGCCTAAGAGAAGCAGATGATCGTCTGCACGTTGCCATATTAGGCAGACCAAATGTTGGGAAGTCAGCCTTATTCAATGCACTTGCAAAGAAACAGCAGGCCATAGTGGCTGCCCGAGCAGGCACTACGCGTGATGTCAATAGATGTGTTGTTCGTTACGAAGGTAGAGAAATTGAATTAATGGATACCGCAGGTATTAGACGTGCAGGTAAGATCGGCCAAGGAATAGAACGCTTCAGCGTAATCAGAGCCCTCGGGGCAATCGAACAATCAGATGTCGCACTTATGTTGATGGACGCTAATGAGCTTAACGTGGCTCTAGATCAGAAAATAGCAGGCCTTGTTAAAGAATCTGGCAAAGGACTTATTTTAGTTGTCAGCAAATGGGATAGCTTAGAGAAAGATGCCTATACGCGCGATGAAGTTGCACCTAAGATTGCGCTTAGTTATGATTTTGTGCCTTGGGCGCCCCTTATATTTACAAGTTCCATCACTGGCCAAAATGTCACTAAGTTATTTGATCTGATACTTGAAATTGACAAAAGTCGAGGCACACGAATTAAAACAACCGAGCTCAATCAATGGTTGAGAGAGATTGTTGATAAACATCCACCAGCCGGCCTCAAGAATCGGACACCTAAATTAAATTATATGGTTCAAGAGGCTGATAACCCCACAAATTTTAAAGTTTATGGAGCACATACCAAATTCCTTCATTGGAGCTACAAGCGCTACATGGAGCGAGAGCTTAGGGAACAGTTTGGATTTGCGGGCACACCAATCCGCTTCTGGTTCTTTGAGAAACACGAAACCCACAAACATGGTGTTAAATTGGAAGCTAAGGGCTAGATATGGGATTGTTCCAAAGAAATCCATACCACAGTAGCGAACACCAGGCTCTTTATACACTCGGACAACATAAAGCTGTACTGATAATAGGTCTTGGCAATAAAGGCAAAAAGTATGACTCTACACGACATAACATAGGTTTCAGTTCCGTTGATGCTTTTGCTAATGCGCATGAGTTTGGTTCATGGATTGAAAAAAAGACCCTAAAAAGCCTGGTTACTACCCAAACCCTAGGAGATACAAGAGTAATCCTGGCCAAACCTACTACATACATGAATTTAAGTGGTGAAGCAGGGTTAGCAATATCTAAATTCTATAAGATACCCACGTCTCAAATCATAGCAGTATACGATGAACTCGATATTCCATTTGGCCAAGTCCGTACACGCCAGGGAGGTAGTAGCGCCGGACATAACGGTGTTAAATCTTTGATTGCGGCACTCGGCGAGGATTTTGGTCGCTTGCGCATTGGGATCAAGAATGACAACTTGGCCAAAATAGACAGCGCTGATTTTGTGCTCGCTAAATTTAGTAAAGAGGAGCAAAAACAAATAGCTTCACTACTAAAAGAAGTAACTAGCGTCCTGACTGAGTATGTCTATACTGGTGAATTACCAGAAGATACCAGAAATTTTTTGATTTAGAGAAAAACATATTTAAAAGAGCCTACGGAGGGGGTGGGCACCGCCGTAGGCTCTTTAAAGGGGATATCCCGAAAGATTTCCCCACAACCCTTCAAACCCACCCGAGCGAAGCATCGGCGACAAAATAAATTTGCCGTGCCTGTCGCCAAAGCGACAATCTTTTGGACTCACTATATGAACCGGGTGTTTAAAGGGGTTAGTTTGTTTTAGAGCGTCGTTCTCCGAAGAAAACAACGCCAAGAGAATAAGTGGAGGGTAACAACTTATCTGGCACGCTCTAAAACAATCTAACAATATTGTTCTAACAATACTGCTAGAATAGGGGTATAAGGTGCCTAAGAACTGCTTATGCAGACTTACGAGTTGCAATTCTAGCAAATATGTTTCATTATGTCAATACTAAAATATATTATATGAATAAAATCAAGAAGCTTACGCTTAGAGCGAATTCGATACCTGAGGTTCTGATGGAGATTCCACAACCACCCAAAGAACTGTACGTAATAGGTTCGTTGGATGAGCTGTTAACACAGCCCCTAATTACCATAGTTGGCAGTCGCAAAGTTTCTAATTATGGACGGACAATTACGGCTAAACTTGCCAAAGAACTGGCAGAGCGTGGAGTAGTAATTGTAAGTGGACTAGCCCTAGGTGTTGACAGTATTGCTCACACTGCAGCAATTGAAGCCGGTGGTAAGACTTTAGCTGTATTGCCCAGCAGCTTAGATAAAATTTATCCTTCAAGCCATACTCAGTTGGCTAAACGTATCTTGGAAACCGGCGGCGTATTACTCAGTGAATATCCAGAAGGGACCATGCCCGTGCGTGGCAGCTTCATTGCCCGCAACCGACTGGTATCTGGTATAAGTCTGGGGGTGATCATCACTGAAGCTGCAGAAAAAAGCGGCACGCTACACACAGCTAACTTTGCTCTAGAGCAAGGAAAAACTGTTATGGCTGTGCCGGGAAATATTACCAGCGAATTATCGACAGGTACTAATAATTTGATTAAGGTTGGCGCGGTACCGATAACTTCAACTGAAGATGTTCTAAATGCCCTGAACTTGGAGCTAAGTCAGGCAGAAAAAATGACCTTGGCAGCTTCTGCTGAAGAGGCCATAATAATAAAGCTCATTCAATCTGGCACAACCGACGGTAGCGAACTTCAAGTTCTTAGTAAACTGCCTCCGCCTCAATTTAATCAGACACTTACTATGCTAGAGATCACTGGCAAAATCCGTGCATTAGGCGGTGGACATTGGAGCTTAGCGTAGCTGAAAAATTTTCGATAAACGAGGGTATCTCTGGAGTCCTAACGTTTTAATAGCTTGCTTGCCCAGAAATCTAAACTGTTCATCTTCGTAAGGGCTGCCCTCGTTTCTGCGTATGTGTTTAATGAAAGAATCTGTTGGCCTAATCTTGCTTATTAAGATTTTGCGATCTAAGCCCAAAGCCCTTTGGGCATTGATAACTGGTCCAGCTTCAATATTTCTAAAGGGAATATCCGTTTCGGGCACACCATATATATAAGACTGCAGCGCTACATAGAAGACTGCATGCCGCCTACTAAGTGCAAAATCAGTATCATCATACAAAGTTCCGAGCAACGCACTTGTATCCTGCTGAATAAGTTCGCCGAATAAGGCACCGCTATCATTTAATTGATGTGATGCTTCGGTCAACGTGGCCAAGTCTCTATCAGCCAATGCCTGAAAGTAGCTTTCATAGGCCAACTCAGTTAGATGAGGATTAAAGCGTTGTCCTTCGGGTTGATCAGGTATGGTTGTGTTCACAAAAACTATTCTGAAATTATCAGTTGCATTTTGCAAGCATATGCTTTAAACCGTAGGTATGGAAACTAAGACCTATATTTGGATTGGCGTGTTTGTAGGAGGTCTTATTGGCGGAATTATAGGAACCTGGCTAGACCATGGTAACGGCCTAGGCGCCTGGACGCTTATATTAAGCACGCTAGGCTCAATCGGTGGCATCTGGCTTGGCTGGAAACTAGGCAATAGTTAGTTGCATTAACAACCGATCCGTCGTAAGCTTACGCTTTAGTAAACTAAGCGAGGTAAATTTAGGCGCAATATGGCGAAAAACTTAGTCATCGTAGAGAGCCCAGCTAAAGCAAGAACTATAGAGCGATATCTGGGGAAAGACTACACTGTCAAAAGCAGCTTTGGCCATATACGTGATTTACCTAAAAAGGGTCTGAACGTTGATATTGAGCACAATTTTAAGCCAACGTATCAGATAAGTAGCGATAAGAAAAAGATCGTGTCGGAACTAAAACAAGCGGCCAGTAAAGCCGATACGGTGTGGCTGGCAAGTGATGAAGACCGAGAGGGTGAGGCGATAGCTTGGCACCTAAGCGAAGCGCTGAAGCTCGATGAAAAATCCACGAAGCGTATCGCATTTCACGAAATTACCAAGCCCGCGATTGAGCATGCTATCCAAAATCCCCGCTCTGTCGATATGGCTTTAGTTGATGCCCAACAGGCCCGCCGCATTCTTGACCGTCTGGTTGGTTATGAGCTAAGTCCAGTTTTATGGAAAAAAGTCCGGCCGGGACTTTCGGCTGGCCGAGTACAATCAGTAGCCGTCAGGCTTATTGTTGAACGCGAGCGCGAAATTCGTGCGTTTGAGCCAGGAAGCAGCTTTAAGGTTACGGCTGTCTTCCTTTCGTCTGATAAAAGCGAATTACCTGCGGAGCTTAATACCCAGCCTGGCGATGAAGCTGGCGCCAGAGAGTTTTTGGAAGCTTCTTCTAAGGCAACCTTTACCGTCAAGGACGTATCTACAAAACCAGGCACCAGAAACCCATCTGCTCCATTTACCACCAGTACATTGCAACAGGAAGCGTCTCGCCGGCTTGGCTTCAGCGTAAAGCAGACCATGACACTTGCTCAGCGTCTTTATGAAAGTGGCCACATAACTTATATGCGAACCGATAGTACCATTCTGTCAGGGCTGGCCATAAAAGCCACCGAAGACTTTATAACCAAAGAGTACGGCCGGAATTATCACCACAGGCGTCAATTCAAGACAAAAGACGCAACCGCTCAAGAAGCTCACGAGGCAATTCGCCCCACTAACTTCAACGCCTTAAGTGCTGGTTCCGATAAATCTCAGCAAAAACTATACGAATTAATATGGCGACGAACGGTTGCCAGCCAGATGGCGCCCGCTGAGGTTGACCGTACTGAGATAACAATTTCAGTAAGCAGTAGAAAAGAAGTCTTTCTAAGCAAAGGCGAGATACTACGCTTTGATGGTTTTTTCAAAGTATATGGGGGCAACAAAGATGATGTCCTTCTGCCAAAGGTGTCAGTTGGCGAAACTTTGAAGCTCAATTCACTTGATGCTCACCAAACATTTAGCCGCGCGCCGGCACGCTACTCTGAGGCAAGTTTAGTACGCAAATTAGAAGAGTTGGGAATCGGACGGCCAAGTACATATGCGCCTACCATTTCTACTATCCAAACCAGGGGATATATTGAAAAGGGCGACCTAGAGGGCTCAGAACGAACTGCCCGCCACCTTTCTCTTCAGAACGGTTCTATAGTTAGTAGCGAACAAATTGAAGCTTACGGAACCGATAAGAATAAGCTGCTACCCACCTCAGTTGCAGATATTACCACTGACTTTCTGGTGAAATACTTTAGTTCAATTGTCGATTATGATTTTACAGCCAAGGCAGAACAAGATTTTGACGTAATAGCGGAGGGTAAAAAGCAATGGGAGGAAATACTCAAGGAATTTTATAGTCACTTTCATCCGCTAGTTGAACAGGCTGAGTCAGCGAGCCGGCAAGAAACCACCAAAACTCGGGAGCTGGGCAAAGATCCAAAGACTGGCAAACCAATTTTTGCGCGTTTTGGACGTTATGGTCCTATGCTCCAAAGAGGAGAAACTGAAAGTGAAGAAAAACCCGACTTTGCACCCTTGCCGGAAGGAATAGTCCTTGAAGAGGTAACTCTTGAACAAGCCTTAGAAATGTTCAAGTTACCTAGGATGGTGGGCAAAACCAGTGATAACCAACCCATCACTGCTAATATTGGCCGATTTGGACCGTATATTCAGGTTGGCAAGCTATTTGTCTCGATAAAAGGTCATGACCCCTTTAAAATCACCGAAGATGAGGCAAAAGAGCTATATGAAGCCAAAAAGAAGCAGGAGATAGAGAAGAACATTGCCGAATTCAAGGATGGTATAAAGATCTTGAACGGACCCTATGGGCCATATGTTACAAATGGTAAAATAAATGCCCGTATACCTAAGAATATCGACCCTAAAAAGCTATCAGAAACAGAGGCCAAAGAACTTATAGCCAAAGCCCCTGCAAAAAAGCGTTTCACCCGCCGCAAAAAGAAATAATTTTTTGTTCAAGCACAAAATATTGCTTATCCACTAATTGCCATCTGTTCAACAGTATTTTGTTGTAATAATTCTAGAACAGGTTTTAAGCTTATTCGTCCATTTGCTGCTACAATAGTGTTATACCAACATAATAATTGACTTGTTAGTATATTTGTTTTACAATTATATTAATTGATTGTTTTAACAGGTAAGGGAATTTCAGATAATGGCCGATACCGTAGCCAAAAAGTTACCGATAGAAAAGATTGTTACCGATATTCTTGGCGTTATTGACAGAGAGCGTGAACGAGAAATCATCGCGCGCCGCTTTGGCTTATTTGACCGAAAAGAAACATTAGAACAGATTGGTGAATTGCTCGGAATCACCCGAGAAAGGGTAAGACAGCTCGAAAAAGCTGTAATGGCACGTCTTAAAGCAATGGCTGACAGTGGTCAGCTGCCCCATATCGACTATATTGAGTCAGCCTTGACCGAAGAAGTTAATAATCTGGGTAAAGTAGCCCGTATTACTGATTTAAGTGCCGTTTTAACAGATGAAAACACACGTTTAGATCAAGCTCGTATATCATTTTTAGCCCAACTCAGCCCTAAACTGGCAGTTATTGAAGATAATGACAGTTACTATCACGCTGCTGGGATTAAAGAAGTACACGATGAAAAGAAAATCAAAAGCCTTATTGATAAGGTTATTGAAGCAGTTAAGAAAATAGGTGAACCAGCTAGTATTGACAAGATAGCTGAACAAGCAGGTGATAAAGATTCTAAGCACGTTGGCGCCCTGGCCAGCGTCTCAAAACAATTAGCTACCCTTAATGGTCGCTGGGGCCTGGTAAAGTGGCCAATGGTCAACCCCAAGAACATCAGAGACAAAATTTATGTTATTTTGCATGAAAAAGGGAAGCATATGCACTTTAACGAAATTGCAGATGCTATCAAGGGCAGCAGTTTTAAGCGCAAGGATGTCACAACTCAGGCAATCCACAACGAACTTATTAAAGATAAGCGCTTCGTACTGATAGGGCGGGGAATCTATGCCCTAAAAGAATGGGGTTATGAAAAGGGTACTGTTGCTGATATTATCACCGAGGTACTCAAGAAGTCCAAAGAACCTCTGCACCGTGATGAAATCGTCAAGCAGGTTCTGAAAAGCCGTCATGTGAAGGAAACCACTATCCTCTTGAACCTACAGGGCAAGCCGCAGTTCAAGCGTGTCGCCAAAGCCACCTACGCCCTCGCCGAATAGAAAGGGGTTTGATTATGGGACTGTATCTAGAGAACTTTTACGATATGAACCCGCTTTTTCAGCATATGCATCCGACTCATATTCAATATTCGGCACTTGTTGAAGCTGAGGAAGAGGTTGTTTACGATTATCTAAAGAATGCCGCAAAAAATCCTGACACAGCAGAACTAGAAGTCACAGCGAATAAAGCCAAAATTTTATGCGGTCGTCCATCCCGTCCTGCGGATAATGTTGACACTATTCTATGGGACGCCATGGTAACTGTAGAAGCAATTAAGGAATTTAATAGCGCGCCAGTTTCGTTTAGGGTAAAAGCAGAATTTAACGACCTATGGACACCTAGGGCTACCACCGGTATTGAGTATCATAGGTATGCTCTTCATGAGTATTTAGCTATAAATAACGCCAGGATATGGCCTGTGAGCGAACTTGAGATTGATAATGAGCCGTACCTTGAACCCGCAAACAAGAAAATAGCTGTATTACCACGCATGGCTATTGGTAGAACATTCGAAGGAGGCACCTTGTTTACGCAAAGTCCCGGCTTTACTGATAAAGTGCGATTAATCCAAACAGAACTTTAAATCTCGAGTAAACAAATTACGAACAGAACAATTACGGGCTTAAGGCGAGCTGGCAATAGTGCCAGTTTTTTATTTAGAGCAGCAGTGCGAGGCAGGGATTAATAAAAATCAAAAGCGCGTTGGATCGAAACTACGAAAAAATCTTTGAAAGCCGGTGGAGCAGAGTACCAAAACCATATATAGACATGACGTCGTACAATGTATATTTTGCGACTCTTATATTAGATCGTAAGATGATTATCCATACCTACTCTGCAGGGGAGTTTTTGCTTATGGTTCATATAGTTTAGACTTTTTGATTGCTTAGTGCACTATCGTGATCACGTGTAAGCACTAACTAAGTACCCCAAACTAACCACAATGTATTTAATCGATTTGAGACTTTTCCACAACTAGCTTTCCGTGAAAACATTTGCTTTTTAACATACTTCATGTCGTTTTATATTTACTTTCCCTTTTGAACTATTTACAAGTAATGTATTTGACATGTCCCCTTTTATGTATGTTTGTATGTTTTTTTACAATGTGAGATTTCTCACATATGAACAAAATATGAACAGGCTGATAGAGGGTTAGGGGGTTATGGATCTACTTGTAAAAAACTTTTTCTGGAACACGCACGTCAATATATTCCGAAGGTGTTATTTTATCTGTTTCCAACTTCTCACTTGCCGCAAGGTAGGCACCCACCTGCTGCCTGGGATCGCCCTGAAGATCAAATTTTAAGTAGTAGGGCCGTCCTTCTGTGCGCACGTGAACCTCGTTCGTGACAGGAGGAAACGTCAGAGTTTTAATGCTTTGATTGCTGGCTATGAGCTGGCCGTAAACTTCGCCGATGAATTTAACGGTGTTGAGGGGTAGTAACTGTTTAGACTGGTCAGCAACTATACCGCTTTCATCAGTAGCTTCTAGAAGGTTGTCCCTCAGAGAACTTTTAGCAGCCTCTGCCTTTATTAATGCCCTACCCTGTTCATCTACAATATAGTTGCCGTTTTTAGTTGATAACACCATTACTGGTTCAGCTGGCTGAACTACAACAATTGGCCTGTGGCTTATTAGTGGTATTATGACGGAAACCTTACCGAGTTCGGGATACTCTGACTCTAGTTGCTTGGCAAACTTGTCCGTATCGATGATTAGCTTACTGCGATTAAAAACAGAACTACTCATTATTTTTGAGGCTGCGTGTTGGTAAAATTCAGCACTGCGCAACAGCTGCGTATTGCTAGAACGATTAATTTGGATTTTAGGTTGATTACTTAAACTTGTGGCGTAAAAGATACAGCTCACGATTATTATCAGTGCCAATATTGAGGGCAGAAGTCTAAACCATCGATTAACTGGCCTCTTTGAAGTGTCAGCCGCATCTTTAGATTGACGCTCGCCACTACGGGCAGAACGACTTGAATAATAAGAAAACACAGATGCCGAAAATTGCGGCCTAGTTGGTTCTCTGTTATTTGGGTCCTGTTGCTTTTTCCTGAACATCGGATAGCCTGTTGACTGTTTCCATTAAAAGGGATGCGAGTTTTTCGGCAGCATCTGTTACTGTTATTGATTGCAATTTATTGCCTAGTTCCTGACGCTTGCCCGGATCATCAAGCAAGCTTCTGATAGCTGAATTGAGAGCTACAGCATCTGTTTTAAAAGCGTTTTCCGGAATAGTTATTACTGCCTCTTTTGACTCTAGGTATTCAGCATTTTTTAGTTGGTGCCCGCCAGTAAGCAGCGGATTAGGCACAACTATGCACGTCTTACCCTGAGCCCCAAATTCCGCTAAATTGGTTGCTCCCGCTCTTGTAACTATTAAGTCAGCAGCACCGCTGTATATATGCAGATCAGACAGAAATTCTTCTAAATGCAAGCGCTGTTTGAGCTCGAGAGGCAGGTCAATCGGCATTTGCTTACCTTTGCCAACCTGATGAACAATATAAAGATTTGGATAATCTTCTAATAGCCTCTTTTGAATTTCTCTCATTGCTTCATTGAGCCTAAGAGACCCCAGGCTACCACCCGTTACGAATAAGAATTGTGACTCAGGCGGTAATTTGAGCTCGGTTCTGTAGGTTTGTTGCAAAGTGGGCGTAATAGGCTTGTACGCTTCACTTATCAAAACACCAGTATATACAGTCGAATCTTTGGGATATGAGTAAAAATTAGCTGGCATTCCAGTAGCGTGAATTCTCGCCCAACGGCTGACAATCCTATTTGCTAGGCCTGGTAATATGTCAGAATCATGTGTAATAAAAGGTGTTCGTCTTAATACCGATGCAAAGCCAACCGGTACACCCACGAAACCCCCTTTTAAGAAAACAATGCCCGGCTTTATCTTTGCCAGAAGCCATATAGACTGAAATGTTCCAATGATAAGCAAAAAGAAATCTCTCAGATTTAAAATATTTGTTTTTATATCAAATACTTTGTGCAGCCATGACTCCCCATAGTATCTACGAAGTTTGCCGGCATAGATATTATGAACTTCGTCAATATCCTTTTGACCTTCTAATAACTGCGCAAATTTGCCTCCGCGCTCGCCAATGTAAACAATTCGGCAATTTGGCTCAAGCTGTTTCAGTTCACGCGCGACGGCTAAGATGGGCGTAATATGGCCGCCTGTTCCCCCGCCGGACAATAGAATTGTCATAGCTCTTCCCTTCTGTTTCGGTATTTACGGAATAAGTAGTATACCTTGAAATATTGAATACTAGGCCTAATGCCGCCAAAACAAATATAATACTCGTGCCCCCGTAGCTAATAAACGGTAAAGTGATGCCTTTAAGTGGTAAGAGGCCGATCATAGCACCAATATTGATAATAGACTGCGTACTTAGCCATGCTAGTATGCCAGCCACTACTAACCTCGAAAAAACATCTGGCGCCCGTTCCATAATTTTTACTAAGCGTGCAAAAAAGACCATCAACAAACAGATCAAAGCCGTTACACCAATAAATCCGAATTTTTCGGCAAATATGGCAAATATAGAATCATTAGCGGCTTCTGGTAGATAGCCATAGGCTTGTACGCTATGGGCCAAGCCCTTGCCAAATATTCCGCCCGACCCGACCGTTATAAGAGCTTGGCATGCTTGATAACCAACGCTTAGACAGTCAGTTTCAGGGTGCAAAAAGGTGAATATGCGCTCCCTTCTATAGCCACTGGTAGAGACAGCAAGTAAGGTCCCGATCGCTATAATTCCGCCTATTTGAACTATCTTCTTCATTGGTAGACCAGCCACAAAGCCCATGGCTGCCATTATTGCAACAAGTACGCCACCCGAACCTAAATCGCCTTGCGCAATAGCTACAACTGCCCCAAGAACAGCGATTATTATTAACAGGGGCTGGAGTGTTTTTCTTGAGTCAGCCATAGTTGCCTGCTGTACTCGATCTGCTAGAAATGCCGCCAGACAAACTACCAAAGCAAACTTAATAAGCTCAACGGATTGCAGGGATAATCCACCAAACCGAATCCACCTGTGAGCTGGGTATTCAGAACTTGTTGGTAAAACTAATGCCACCAACGTAGCCAGACCCGCAACTGCTATCAACGGCTTTTGTAGCTTGCGCCAATTTTGTAGCGGAATAGTAGCCACGACTCCGAACACAGCTATTCCAAGCGCAATGGCTATAAGCTGCTTAGTAACGAAGTAGTTTTCACTTACGTGCTTCTGTGCACTCAGACCGGGACTTATAGAATAAACAACAATCAGCCCTAGGGCTAAAAGTAATAAGCCAATGAGCAGTAGAAAATAATCAGGCCTGTGTCTGCGATGCGATTGCGCGCGTGACAGCATAACGGGACGACGCGGCTTGCTGGCGTTTAAATTCATTACACCCTCCCTAGCAGGAATATAACTAGGCCCATAAAACCTGCCACTTGGCCTAAGATCCAAAACCGCATTGTGACTTTTGTTTCTGGCCAGCCTATAGCTTCAAAGTGATGGTGTATCGGCGAAGATATAAAAACCTTCTTGCCCCCACGAAACTTTTTGGATAATCGGTTAATGATAACTGAACCTGTCTCAGCAACATAAATAATTCCAACTATTGGCAGAACATACACAGTATCAGTCTGCATCGCGATAATACCAAGGGCCGTGCCAAGCGCGAATGAACCTACATCTCCCATAAAGAACCTGGCCGGATATATATTAAACCAAGTGTAACTCAACAGTGCTCCAACCACACTTAGACAAAAGCCAGCCAGAAAGTACTTAGCTTCGACAACGCTAATAATTGTGTATACGGCGAATGAACTAACCAACAACCCACCTGCTAAACCATCCAATCCGTCAGTAATATTCACGGCGTTAGCAGTGGCGATTACTACCAGCCAGAATAAAATGACCACAAATATTCCGATATGAACCTGGCCCGCCCACGGCAAATTTATGCTGCTCACATCTAATTTGTCGTAGAACCACCAGCCCCCGGCTAAGGCTACGGCACTGTGTAATCCGAATTTAATTTTGGCTCTCATGCCTGCAATGCCCAGGCCAATGGCCCGGATATTAATCAAATCGTCGAATAAACCTATGGCGCCCGAGCCAACCATACCCGCTAGAGGAAGCCAGGTTTCGCTACGGTTTAGGTTAGTTAAAAGTGTAACGAGACCTATTGATACTACAAATATTACACCTGCCATGGTTGGTATATTGCGTTTGTGCTTTTCGGCATGTAACTTAGCGTAAACACTAGCTTCGCCTCCATCCCATGCTTCGGTCCGTTGCTTCTTCCACAACTTCCAGCGGTAAGCCAAGGTAGTATATATAGGAGTAATCAACATGCTGAGCAAAAAGCTCATGAAGCCGATGAGCAGTATTCTAAGAGCGGTGTTTGTTTCTACTACAAGATTTATTGTTTCCGACATAGCGGTTACACGTATTATACCTTACTTCTTAGTTTCTTGGGGTAACCCCGAAATTATTGATTAACATGTTGGTCACATTGCCAAATATAGGTGCCGCCGCCTTTGAGCCAGCATAACCGGCAATTTTCGGCTCATTGACGCGGATAGCAATCACATATTGGGGCTCATCGCCTCCGACAAAGCCCATAAACATACCGTTGTAACGATCATCATAGTAGCCGCCACTGGGTTTAGCTATTTCTGCAGTACCAGTTTTCCCACCTATGCTGAATTCAGCGCGAGGCTTTGACATTCCATAAACTAGATAATTCTTATTTATGGTGTATTCCATAATGTCACGTATAGTATGGCTAACGTCACTATTTACCACTTTTGAGTTTAGGATTTCGGGCTGCTTAATAATCTCTTTGCCGTTATTATCTAACCTGCCCTCAACTAGATGTGGACGATAATACTTACCGCCATTTAGTACTGAAGCAAAAGCCGCAGACATCTGAAGTGGTGTTGCACTCATTCCCTGTCCGAAGGCTGTATTGGCATATTGAATATTAAGCCCATATCCATTATCTGGATCAGGTATTGATCCGCCAGCCTCATAGCCTTGCTCTATGCCTGTCAGCTTTCCGAACTGATAATGATTAACCATGTAATCATGCCATCGATCTCGCGCTTGTTTATTAATTTGACCACCGCCCATTTGCATAAGTAGCCAGGTCGCGCCTGTATTAAGAGACAGTTGTAGGATGTCGGCAATGCTGCGTGTACCCGCACCACCATCTTCCTCAATATTTGTAATTACTGCATCGTCAACCTGCCAGCGACTCGGATCATAATAGGTGGTATTTTTATTGACAACTCCCTGATCGAGCGCTGCCGCTGCTGTCAGTGGCTTCATGGTTGAGCCAACCTCAAGTGGAGAACTGGCAGCGGAATTGGTAAACAACCTGGCATCTTCAGTTTTATAGAATTCAGCCGGATTATATGTTGGATAGTTGGCCATTGCCTTTATGGCACCCGTGCGTACATCTATAATAAGAGCGCTTCCAGAATTGGATTTTGCATGTTCAAGACCTGTTTTTAGGATGTCTTCTAGTTGTTGCTGCATACCTATATCAATAGTTAGTACAACATTGTCCCCAGCCTTTGGTTCAGTAACTACATTGTCCCTGTTTGAGGCCAGTGGTACTCCCTGAGCATCAGTAATAGCTTTAAGTTGGCCAGGTGTACCTTTAAGTTGAGGATCAAGCGCTTGTTCTAAACCATATTTGCCCTCATTATCGTCGTTCACAAAGCCGAGTAACTGTGCTGCTAAGGTTCCCTGAGGATAGGTACGCTGTGGTACTTCCCTGGTTCCAATACCCTTAATTTTTAGTGCGTCAATTTTACTCTTCTGGTTTTTATCCAACTTCTTGGCTAAAACTACATAACGACTATTCGGTGTTTTGATCATTTTTTCATAATCAGAGACGTTACCGCCGATAGCGACGGCTACTGAATTAGCTGCTGATTTAGGGTCTTTCACGAATTTTGGATCAGCGAATAGGGTGTATTTAGTCTCATTTAGCACTATCGGCAACAGTTTGTCACCGCTATGAGCCTGAATGACGCCACGCGCGGGAGGTATTTCATATTGTTTTAGCTGGTCACGCAGTGCGGCTTTCTGGTAATAATCGTGTTTAATAATCTGGAGATAAAATAAACGTACTATAAAAACAGCGCTGAGTAATAAAAGCAGCACATACCAAGTCCGGATGCGCTGAGTGGTTGTCAGCCAAGATAAACTTGTGCGCTGAGGTTGCAGAATACATCTCCTTTATTGCTATTAATGTTAGTTAATTTTGAACAGTGGCACTTGGTACAACGGATACCAGATTTTTGGCCACGGCGCTGTTTTTGACTCTTTCAAGAGCCTGCTGCCTTGCAGAATCGATCTCAAGCTGGTCGTGCTCAGCCTGCAAACTAGCCTGTTGCTCTTTTAAATCGTTGATACGATAGCTATAAGCATTTGTTTTGGTTACTTGGGTCAGATAGAGTAGCCCAAGCAAACATGCCAATACGATCAATATAATCGTATTACTAACCGGGCCAATGGCCTTTTTACGACCTTTAAAAGTGGCTGTATTTTGATTGCGGCCAGCGAAGCGTTGCCGCCCCATGGCCAGTGAACTCGAATATGTCATATTTGTTTTTCCTGTTCTCCTAAACTTTACGCTCGGGAGGATTTTTATTTTTGTGTTTATTTTGCCTGCATCCACCCTAACTAATTGAGTGGATGCAGGTGTTTTACGAGGTAAGAGCTAAAGAACTCTAACTTTTACCTTGTATGTGCGGGAGAGGTTTTTAACCTGAATTGGCATGAGCCACTCCCCTTTCTGTTGTGTTTATCTTTACTGCGGCGCGAAGTTTAGCGCTTCTCGCTCGCGGATTGGAAACTTTTTCATCGGCGCTTGCCATTCTTGGCTGCCTGGTGAGCAGCTTCAGACAAGCGTCGTAGTGATCGCCACTGTTTTCGTTTAATGTCTGCTTCACGATACGATCTTCCAGACTATGAAAACTTATAACGACTATCCGTCCTCCAGGGGTAAGCAGATCTATCCAGATAGGAATAGCGATCTTGAGTTGTTCTAGTTCGTTATTCACTGCGATGCGAAGCGCTTGAAAGCTCCTGGTTGCTGGATGTATTTTGCTGTGGCCCGATGAGAACCTCGCAATGATTTTTGCAAGCTGTTTGGTTGTCTTGAATGGTCGGTTTATGACAATTGCTTTGGCGATTTTGCTAGCCTTTGGCTCTTCGCCATACTCCTGGATTATTTTACTTAATTCTTTTTGGCTGAAAGTATTAACTATTACTTCAGCTGTTAAGTCTTGGCTAAGATCCATGCGCATATCCAATGGACCATCCTTATCAAAACTAAACCCACGGCCTGCATTTTCAAGGTGCGGTGACGAAACCCCTAAATCAGCCAGAATTAGATTGAATTTTTCGCCGAAATCCAACAATCTCTGGCTGGCACCTAAGAAATCCTGATGGATTATCCTAGCACCGCCAAAATGTCGCTCGAGGTAACGAATCGCATCCTGATCACGATCTACAAGAGTAGCCTTTGAAGGCTTCAATGTACGTTCCAGAACTGCCTGAGCATGTCCGCCATATCCTGCTGTTAAGTCGAGGTATGAATCTCCTTTTTGGGGAGCCAAGAACCCTAGGACTTCATCCAACATTACTGGAGTATGTAACTTTTGGTGATTTGTTTTGGTTTTTTTCATTGCGTTTTTGTTTTTGCAAGGTCACCTAACCAGCAGCCAATTTTTTGTTTTTTGAAAATTTTTGTTTTTGTTTGTTATTTGGTCGTATGTAAAGAATGTTTTTGAGATTTGAAAAATCTACTAAATCCTTACTACCAAATAACATTTGAGAGACTTATGTGTGAGGTGGAGTTTTGGGAGGTGTTTTGATGTAAAGTACATAGGTTTTTTGAGTGGTTACCTACATGCCACTTATTGACTGCCGATTAGCTGACCTCGATTGTGCTTCTCGGATTTGTTTTTGGTTTGATTTTTAAAGAACTGGCCTGGAGCTTTAGCGTTTGACAGAAGTTAAGCGCCAATAACGTCCGACCCGGACTGCAACTACGTCACGGTCTATCCCCGCATAATCTAATAAGTGCTGCTCAATGGTCACTCTTCCTTGTTTGCCATCAAGTTCACCCTCTGTTTTCCCTGTACGAAATTGGACATTTAGATCGGCCGTATGCTCATCAAGAATATTTCCTTGAAGCTCTGGCTCAACCAGTTCATCCCATACCGTTTTAGGATACAGATGTAGATACCGCTGGAATCCACGGCTTATAACTACTCCACTAGAGAATTCGGCTCGAAGCTCGGCGGGGATGGTAAGTCGCCGCTTGTCATCAAGCTTTCTCTCAAAGTAGTCTACCGTGGCCATGGTGTCCTTTAAGTTACTAGTGGTTTTTTATTTTTGATCGGCAAGTAAGTTATTTTGCCTTACCCACGATTACCCACTGCCATGAATATACAACCCACCCTTACCCACTTGCAAGCACTTTCTTGAGAATTATTAGAGAAAATAGGCATACTTATCCACAGATTTGCAAAAATGAAAAAACCACCACAATATATGGTGGTTCAATCAAAGTCTTTGACGCTAGGCTAGCTAGAGGGCGGCTGTTCAGGTTTTACTAAGTGGCCACTACGTATGGTCAATTGTTCGTTTGGTTGTACGGTATCAATTCCACCGTGTTCGTCCACAAGACGGCCTACTAACGGACTTATATCACCTTCTGGCTGAGCTTTTCGTGCAATCTCCCAAATAGTTCCGCCGTCTTCACCAACACGAGCATCAACATCAACATAGTGAGGTGTAGTGCGTGAGTGAACGTAATTAAGGATACCTTGACCGGTATCTTTAGCTCCAACAGCTGAAAGCATAACTAAGGCGCCTGCGGCTAATTTCCCCTTTGTGGTGAGTCTCCAGGGTTTAGGGCGTTCATGGATAGGATGAGCTTCTGACATGTGTTACATTATAGCATAAGCTTTGTGTTTAGTCAATTAGATTGTTCAGCTCAAATCTTTTATACGATTGGCGAACCATTTGGCGCTTGGTCGAACTGTACGAAACATATTGCTCTCTCTATCAACTTCTATGAGACCAAACTTTGGCCACCAGCCGTAAGACCATTCGAAGTTATCTAATAAGCTCCAGTAGAAATAGCCTTTCAGATCCACGCCTTCACTGATGGCTCTTTCCATAGCTACTATTGTTTCTTCCAGCCACCACCGTCTATATTCGTCCTTTGAATCGGCCACACCGTTTTCCGTTACAAAAATGGGCTTTTTATATCTAACCCATGTACGGAGCAGTAAAGGATAGAGGCCTTCGGGCTCCATATACCAGCCTAGGTCGCTTAATGGAATTTTGGGGTTCTGTTTCTTGATCAAGCCTGTGTAATAATCTGTAAAGTAATAATTTATCCCAACGAAATCCTGCTGTTTGCGTATACGCCTTAAAAACCACCAATTCCAGAAATATCGCATCCACTTGGTCGAGACTTCATCAAAAAAGTTGTGTGGACGCTTGGCTTGGATATTAGCTAGCTGAGCGGCCACACCAATCTGCAATGTAGGTTTCTTGTCTTTTAATATTTTATAGGCTCTCCTGTGTGCTAGTACCAGGTTCCACATGACAGTAAGCGAGCTCAGCCAATTTTTTTCTTGGGGCGGCCAATCACCAACTATATAGCTATTTGCGGTATAAACATTCGGCTCGTTCAAAGTAATTATGTAATTGATATCTTCCGCGAATTCATTTGCAATTTTCTTAACAAATCGTTCGAAATCAACCAGGTTTGCCTTTTTCTTGAAACCGCCTTTGTCTGTAAACCATGTTGGCATCGTCCAGTGCCAAATATTCAGAAATGGTTCAATATGCCTGGCTCTTAGTTCAGCTATATATAACCTGTAGTGATCAATAGCAGCCTGGTCCCACTTGCCTTCTTCGGGCTCAATCCGCGCCCACTCAACGCCAAACCGAAATGAGTTTAGATTAAGCTGATTAATAGAGTCGAAATCCTCCCTGAAGCGGTTGAGATGATCAACACCACGTCCTGAAATGTAGTTATTAGGATCTTCAGCCCTAGATTGAATATCATGCCATTTTGGTAGCCAACTTAGACGTTGGTGTGCTGTCAGAGATAATTCCTTGGCGTGGGCTAATTCCCATACTGACCATTGGTTAACTGTACCGCCCTCTACTTGATGGCTGGCTGTACTAGCGCCCCAGAAGAAATGTTTAGGAAAAATTTTGTCGTTTGCGTTTTCGTTCATGTTATAAGCATTATAACAGCAGATTAGCTAACTGATGTAGGGTCCCAAGTTGTCCTGGTACCATTGCTCATAGAATTTATGATTTCCATTTCACCTTTTGATAGCTCAAAGTCAAAAACGTCCAGATTTTCGTGCATTCTCTCACTATGTGAAGTCTTCGGTAGAGGAATAGTTTTATGTTGAATACACCAGCGCAAAACCACCTGAGCTGACGACTTATTATGTCTTTGTCCAATTTGCTGGAAAATAGCTGCCTCAAGATACTTGCCCCTCATAAGCGGACTGTAGGCTTCGACAATTATGCCTTTGTCTCCACAATATGCCAACAGTTCTTTTTGTTCATTGAATATCAGGGGATGAAATTCTATTTGATTTATTGCTGGTACAATCTTAGAACTTGTTAGCAATTCTTCGAGGTGACTAATCGTAAAGTTAGATACTCCAATCGTCTTAGCCCGACCATCTTTATAAATTTCTTCCATTGCTCGCCAGCTTTCTAGACGCTTATCAGAACCTGGCCAATGAATGAGATATAGGTCAATATAATCAAGCCCTAGTGTTTTTAGAGATGCATCAAAAGCCTGAAAAGTTTTTTCGTAGCCCTGGTCGCTGGTCCATAATTTGGTGGTAACAAAAATTTTATCTCGCGGTATGCCTGAATCTCGCACTGCAGCACCGACACCCTTTTCATTGCCATAAATCTTAGCCGTATCGATCAATCTATACCCGGAATGAATTGCCTCTATCACTGAATTTTTAGCTCTGTTATTCAACAGAATATGCCATGTGCCGAAGCCTATAGCTGGTATATTTGAACCATTATTAAGCTTCACTATCTGCATTCTGGCTCCCCAAATACCCTTGTCTGGCTCAGTTACCTAGTAACAAAGTATCCGCAACTATGAGTTAGGAGCAATGTGCTTAGCGCTACATTGCTCCATTAGTGACGTTCAAAATATTGCCTGAAGGGTCTATAAACCATATAGCTTTTAGTGGGCCCATTACGTGAACATCACCTTCGCGTGTAACGCCCGGCAAATTGTCATAGTGTTCAAGACTTATACCCTTCCCCGATAATGCCTGAGCTGTAGCCTCAACGTCGTCAACTGCCCAAGCAGCTGCGGTAGCTTTATTAGTCCCTGCAAATTCTGAAGGATAAACAAAAAGCTTACTATTGCCACTTTTGTATAAAACGCCTCCAGGATTTTCGCTTTCTTTTTGCAAGCCCAGTGTTTCTCCGTAGTATTTCTTTGCCTCATCCAGATCCTTTACCGGCAAAGTTGCGCACACTTCTGAATTACCCAGCATAGCATTACTCCCTTCTAATAATTTGATAGCTTTTATTAGATTTTTTAGTTTCTAATCTTAGTATATACCTACAATAACGCTTCTGCGAATTACTATTTTGAAGGTCTGCGCCGACCGCCGTCCCGTTTTTTGAAGTCGTGATAAGACAGCTCTCTGCGAAATTGATCAATGCGAACCACATAGTCGTCGAAGCGATTATAAAGATTTGAGTAGTGACCAGTTGGGGTAAGTAATTTAAGCAGTTTATTTTTACCTTCTAAATATTCAACCAAGGTATAAAAATCACCATCGCCTGACACAATTATCGCTTTGTCGTAATTTGATATTTCTTTCATTGCCCAAAGCACCAGGTCTGCATCTATGTTGCCTTTTACGGGCTTGCCTTCGTCTTTATCTTTTTTGTCCACGCTTTCTTGAATTTCTGCTCTTGGTTTAGTCATATCAAATGTCGGCTTTAGGACTACTGAATAGCCGGATTGATGAAGCTGCTCATACATGCTCTCGAATTCCGGCACATAGCCGATAAACATATAAGCTGTATTGACGCCGTATTTATCACCTAAGAATTGACGAAATTTGCGCCAATCCATTTTCCAGCCCAGCTTTTGAGTGCTGACGTTCAGATTCTGGCTATCGATAAAGGCATATACTTTAGATGTCTGGGACATAACTAAATCATATCATTCAAAATAGATCTTTAACTAAATTATACCCAAAGAAAGCTTTAATTTAATAAGCACCAAAAGGTTTAAAGGCACCGATGATTGCACCCATGATCAAGAAGCCAACTATTTGATGTAGTACAGTCAGCCAGGTCAAATTTGGTTTTCGTTTTTCAAATGTATTGTGAGTTATTACGGTTGTAGCCGAAATTCCAACCGACAACCAAAAAGCCGTGGTCATCGAGTCCTGCATAAACGAGTTACGGAAGTATTGATTTGATAGGTAAGCTACGTGGGCTAGAACATAGGCTGTCAAAAATGCACAGACTAGGCCAATCAGCAATGCTTGTGCTTGTCCCTTTTTCGTATCCTCTTCTTTCAGCCCAACCAACTTCATCCAGACTTTACCAAATACTGGCTTAGCATACCAAATGCCACCCACTGCCATGCTAGCTAATGTGGCCAACAATATACCGGCCCAACTTACTTCAACATTCATGTTGCCCTCCAGAAATTACGTTATATTTGAAGTATGCACCCGCCGTTATTTTTTGTCTATATTTTACCCAGCGTTCGTGGTAGATAAGTTTCCCATCGCCTTTATATATTCTTCCAATTCTTCCAGCTCTTCTTTTGTCCGCAGTGGTTCACCATGATAAGCCTCTAGATATGGTTCGCCAACTTGCAGATAACATTCATCATGATAGTGTTCTACTCTGTCCCACTCATTGTTCTCATATACGTTTACTATAATTTGGCGTGATTTTTGTCTAGCTGCAAACTTTACTGGCTCATCACATGCAGAACATACAGCACTGTTTCCGGCCTCCACTGGGCGATCAACAGCATACGAAATAAATGTTCGGCCTTCAATTGAACCCATAACTTCTATTTTTTCAGGCACCATAATTTCTCCGGCATTTATCAATAATAACTATCTAAATAGAATACAATTTTTATTCACTTATGTCAAATGGAATTATAGCGATTCAGATATAACCTTGATATATGCAGGATCTTTAAAGCTGTGAGCTGCTTCGGTAATTTCCATTAACTCTGTCTCGTTTATATCTTTTGCCGTAGCTTTGACCCTTTCCACAAGTTTTTTATACATTATCTTTTCTTTTTCTCCATAAAACATAATCGTTTTAATATTTGTTTGGTTGATACGCTTGGCAGCTTCATTTGCAGAAATTTGTTCCAGATCTTTTAAGCGCCTTGGTCCAAACCACTTTTCCAACTTTTTACGATCATTGAATCTTGGGATGTCTTCTTTAAAAAATGGTGACAACGAACAAAGTATTATCTTGTCCGGCTTTAGCTTAGGCGCAGTAATGAGTGCAACCTCAGCACCAAACGAATTACCAATAATAATGTTTATCGCACCTTTTTTATGTTGATAAAATTTTATGAATTTTTTCACAAACCCGGACATTGTTTGTTTTCGCCAATAAATATCGACTGGAATAACTTCATAGTTTTTGTCTTTAATGGCCTGCCTAAGGTCTTGATAATCTTTATGTGCGGCCGTCTGATTAATATCAAACCCGGCAATCAAAAAAACCTTCCCCTTCATCTCACCTCAATCATAGCAACAAGTGTGATTTAAAAATCGCTTTCTTATTCGCTATTAATAAATTTGAGCTTGTTTTTATCTATCACTCGCAGAGATTGCATAATTTTGAGGGCATCTGTTTTATCGATAGGACTAAACAAATCTGCATTTATATTTACTCTTGTTCCATTGACTGTAGTGAATACGTTTAGAAATTTTCCACTTTCTTTGGCCGGAATAGCATATATACCACCTCCCTCATTATTAGAGCCGATCTGTTCACATTCATCATAAATGGTTTGCGGTTCCGGGAATTCCGGGTCACTCGGCCAACATTCTTTGCTACTACCAGAATATTTTTTGTCATCAAATTGACGAATATAAAAAAGGCTATGCTTGGTGGTATATTTTTCGACTATGTGAGAATGATCGTCGTTCTCTGCGCTTATTTTTGGAAAGTTATCGCTATAGGCTTGTGTTTTATACAAGTTGCTTATGTATCGAAATTCTAATCTCCACCCAGATGGTAAATCGTAACCATAAGTTTCAAAAGTCAGAAACCTTACTTTTCCCTGTTCCTCCTTCTGAAACTCCCTCGCAGCTTTGAGGTTTAAAGCGGGATTAATGGAGAGTGAGATAATTCCAGCAGCTAATAAAATGAATGTCTTTCTTCGTTTATTTTTATTTTTGTTCTTTTTAGATAATTTAATTAGGCCCAGTACAATTAAGATGGCTCCTAAAATATAAAATCCGTAACGCTGCCAAATGACCACCAAATAAAGAGGCGCGCAGTCTATGCCTCTACATATCGGGCCCGCTATAAAATACAAATTCATCTTGTTTCAATCATAACAGTTTTAGGCAAAAACTTAGACTTCCAACATGTCACCGAGTTCTTCAAAGCTCCAAGCTATAGCTCTGGGTGCGGTATCGTTTTCAAATTGGCTAAGTTCAACTGCTGAATGCGTAGTAGCCACTGCTACCACATAAGCACCGGCTCTATTTGCCGATTGAATACCTCCAGCCGAGTCTTCAAAAGCACAAAGATCTATGGGTTTGATGCCCAAATTATCGACTAGCATTAAATATGGGTCAGGTAATGGTTTTGTACGCGTGGTGTCTTCCCTGGCAACAATCCTTTCGCGTGGAAAAACATCAGTTAGCCTATGCCTTCTTAAAAAGGGCATGACTTCTTGTTGTCTATAAGCTGTCGTTACGATTGCGAGATTATCCGGAACATGCTTTGCAAGTCGGTTAGTGAAGCGAACCACGCCTTCCATTGCGGGTAGGCCATGGCTTGCTTTTATCTTATAGATTTCTTTTTTCTTATCTACAACCTCTTGAGAGACTTCATCATCAATTGCTTTAGTTATGCCGGCTTCTTTCAGCACCCAGCCAATTATTTCAGTGGAGCTCTGTCCATGAAAATGTGCATTTTCATGTAATATACTAGGTATTTGTCTGTACCTTTCATCGCCAGTTTCCTCGGCCATTTGACTAAAAGCTTGGCGTCTTGCAGTTGTGTGGGCTTGCCTGCTATCAGCTAGAAGACCATCAAAATCAAAAGCGAATGCTTCGAAATTTTTATAATTTAGAATGGACATATTTGCTAACCTCTCCTATGTCCACCCGTTCTTGCTTCGTACTGTCTCTATCTCTTATTGTGACAGTTTTATCATCTAGAGTCTGGAAATCGATTGTGACGCAGTACGGGGTACCGATTTCGTCTTGGCGGCGGTAGCGCTTGCCAATATTACCATTGTCGTCCCACATAACATTTCCGAATTCTTTTTTAAGGCTTTGGTAAACTTCCCCTGCCTTCTTAACCAGTTCCGGCTTGTTCTTAAGTAGTGGCGAAACAGCAACTTTATAGGGCGCAAGTCTGGGATCCAGCTTTAGAACAATTCGTTTCTCGCCGTTAATTTCTTCTTCATGGTATGCGTTTGACAGAACGGCTAGGAACATCCTTCCAACTCCAACTGACGACTCAATAACATACGGCGTAAACTTTTCTTTAGTTTCTTCGTCAAAATACTCCAGATCTTTTCCGCTAACACGCATGTGATTAGAAAGATCAAAATCAGTACGATTATGTGTGCCCCAAAGTTCCTTAAAACCAAACGGAAACTTAAAGTAAATATCGTGTGCTGCAGCCGCATAATGCGCCCTTTCATCATCACCGTGTTCATGCCACTGAAGGTTCTTTTCGGAGATACTGAGTCGGTCAATCAGAAACTTCCAAGCGAAATTGCGCCAATATTCATAAACTTCTTTTTGATCTTGTTTGCGAATAAAATATTGCATCTCCATTTGTTCTAGTTCTCGGACACGAAAGATAAAGTCCCTAGGACTAATTTCGTTACGAAATGCCTTGCCTACTTGTGCGACGCCAAACGGTAGTTTGGCCCGCATAGTCTCACGTACGTTTTCATAATTTGTAAAAATCGCACCAGCGGTTTCCGGGCGCAAATATGCAACTGAAGAATCGTCCTCAACTGGCCCGATCCATGTCTTCATCATCATATTAAAGTAGCGTGGTTCGCTAAGTTTGTTGCCGTCCGGAGATTTCTTATCCTTTAAGAGTTTTTTAAGTTCTTTTAAGTCCGTAGAGTCAGTACCTGCCAAATGATCTGCCCGGTAGCGTTTCTTCGTTACCACATCTTCAACGAGCGGGTCATTAAATCCGGCAATGTGCCCACTAGCTTCCCACAGCTTAGGATTTTGGATAATTGATCCATCAACACCAAAAATGTTGTCCGATTCATGAACAACTGCATCCCACCATTCTTTTTTGAGACTATTTATCAATTCAACACCGAGTGGGCCATAATCCCAAAAACCCGACAAGCCACCATAAATCTCGCTAGCTTGAAATACAAACCCACGGCGTTTAGCCAAAGAAACAATGTCATCCAGTTTTACGTCGCTCATTAGCGGTAATTATATCGCTTTATGCTTGCTAAGTACTAAATTTCTTTAAAAAGTCGTTAAACTCAGCTGCAAAGTGTTCGATCCGCTCAATAATTTCATGGCTAGTCAACTGTTTGTTTTCATCATAATCCAAATTTTGTGTGAAAACCCTGGTGGGTATATGTATATAGTGCTGCGACCGAGCAACCATTAAGAGCTGATCAGCAGCTGCGGGACTTCGGCTTGGCCCGGCGTGGCTAGCCACACCAAGAACTTTGTTATCAAAGAAAAAGTGTTGCCAGTCCAAGGCATTTTTCAAAATGCTACTAAAGCTATTGTGGTAAACGGGCGTTACCCAAACAAAGCCGTTAGCCTCTTTCGATTTATCTAAGAATTCCTGGGTTTTAGGGTCATACGACTTATTCACTTCCGTAGTCACATTATATTGAGGCAATTTCAGGTGAAGCAAATCAATAATTTCAACCTCGTGCCCAAATGTTTCGAGCTTTTTAGCTATATTTTGTGCCAGTCTCAATGACCGAGACTTTTCGGTTCCGGAACCAACCAAAACTACAATTTTGCTCATAGTTAGTTGATTATAGCCTGACGTAACGACTGAGCATAGACTTCGAGACTGCCAGAGTTTGAGAAAGATGTTTCTCAACACCCTGAACTTTTAGTAGAGCGTCCGGTTCAGCGGTTCCAATTCCCAGCCGTAAAAGCTTAATGTGACCGGAACCAATCTGGCCACCATCGTGAAGACTGAACGACATATTGTCATTATCGAAAATGTAAGTTTGGTTGCTTGCTAGCGCATTTCCGGATGTATCTGTTTTAAGATTTGGACTGTGGCCGCTGACTTTAAGTAAATGCATATTGAACCATAGCTCGACCAATTCAACGGAGAGCTTCTGATTGTTGAGCCCCGTGAGCCCAGACTCAAGTAGACTGAAATATTCTTCACCAGCGGCTTCTTCAGTAATTTGATTAACGTGTTTTAAAAGCTCGTAGCCAAGCATAGTTTTATTAATGTCTTTGACTATATGGCCGTAATGATTCTTGAGCCGAGTGGAAATAAGTGTGCCTATATCTTTTTTACCAGGCAAGAACGTAATTTGACTAACACTAAACAATTCGATGCCGCCGGCTAACTTTGATTTTGACCGTCTGACACCTTTTGCTATCAATGCAACTTTGCCATGATCTGGGGTCAGTATTGTTAGAATGCGACTGGTTTCTTGGAAGTTAACTCGTCTAAGGACTATGCCTTCGGTAACTATTTGCGCCTTCATACTAGCTGAGGAATTTCGCTGACAGATCGAAGAAGTTGGCGCAATGATGTAGCTGGCTTGTATAGATACTGAATCACACCTAGCTGTTTTAGGCGTAGCATATGCGACTCCATATCTCTGGGTGAAATAAGAGTATGGACAATTACGGGCACATTTTGCCAGTCTGGGTAAGAACGAAGTTCGTACAAAAACTCAATGCCGCTATGACCAGGCATCTGCAGCTCCAATACAATCAAGTCCGGTAAACGTTTATCTGCACAAATAATGGCATCCTGGGCACTATGACTACACATAACTCTATGCCCAATGTCCTTCAACGCCACCTTATATATTTTGCCTAATATATTGTCCGGTTCAACTAGTAAAAGATTCATCATTCTACTAACTGCAATTGCTTGCTGGTTACTAGAGTCGTGGCTAAACCCGTCATATGATGATGTCTTGCCAAATGAAGACCTGAGGCCATGTTATGAAGTAGTGAATCAGCTACGAAAAGTCCCGCTCCACTTCCCGCGCTAAGTGCAGGCAGCGTTTGGCGCGCCCTTCCATATAAAGCCTGGCCCCGCCGGAGCATATCACTAGTTAGATCAGGTTGGCCACCAAATAGTCCGGTTACTACTCCCCGGGCACTACGATGAGCCGCTAGTACAAGACGCTGGTTTTTTGATTCCCTTTGACGAGACTCCATTAAGCTATAGCCCAGTAATACAAATGCCGCTTGCAGGCTTTTTTCGTGAGCCATAACTGGACGATATCTTCCAGCGGGTTCAACTTCCAGTTCGCAATCATGATAATGAGCTAAAGGCTGCAAAATTTGAGCGGTATCATAAAGAAGAGATGAAATAGAGACAGGCTCTAGTATCAGAGTATGTTGATCACTGCGCTCAAAACTCAATAAAAATCCGTCAATAAGTCTAAGTGACATATCTGCGATAACGTTTATAGATTCCAAGGGCGCGGCTGAGGAGTTGTTGGCTTGTTCTGCCTGACGAGCAATTTGTAGCAACGGCAACTTGAGCTGCTCTGCTAGTGCGCGTAACAGTCTTTCATCTGTAATTGACCTGTCCATAGTTGGACTTTTATCCTCCTGGCTAAGCTAATTATAGCACCCGAAAGATTGGTCAAGCTACGGCACAAAAGTCAGATTAGCTAAAATAATGCTATTGAAATCTGATAGAAATTGATCCGATTCGGTAGATATTTTTAGAGTTTTGTCTCTCACCGGAAAAAGTACCATGCTGTCTTTTTGACCATTATTTATTTCTCCATCCACCCTGGACCCGAGAACATTTGGAACTTTTGGTGCTTTATAAGGAGACACTTTTACTTTGCCGGATTTAGTCTTTGACTCAAATTGCTTTAGCTCTTGATCATACGGCTGGTTAGTTACCTGAACTCGTAATGCAAAATCTGTGCCGGACTGTACCCCAGGGACAAAGGAGGGATGAAAATAACCTTCGACCGGAATACTAGACCTTTCAGTTTCAGTCACAAAAGCTGCCCAGGTTTTCGGGTAAGTTATATCTATACTGGCAAAAGTGGACGGAGACTTATACTCCTTGAATGGGCTTTTTTCTTTTTCTGCGAATTCTGCATCTTTTTTACTGTCTGTTCTTCAGAGCTACAGCAACTGCCTGCTGGATCTTTCGATCGACATTATCCTTATAGTCCTGACGACCCATAAAAGCCCAGTAACCAAACCCGCTTGCACCAAATGACAGCAGGATAAACAAAATCAGCAATATGATAAGTAAGACCTTGTTGCCTTTTTTCTGGCCTGGAGGCACTGAAGAATAACCATAAGGCGAAGACGGCGTCATTTGGTTTGGGGGCATACCGCTTATGATAGCAAATCAGTACTTATATAAAAACAGTCCGTTATTAGAAGCAGTCTCTTTCTTGCCCGGTATCTTGAATGCAAAACTAACTAATCTAATCGGCCTTTTATATGAGCGAGTAATTTTTTTATCCAATTTTGTCATATACCTATCTAATAAAAAAACAAATATCCCGTCTGCCTGTGGCCAATCACTTCGCCAGTAATCACCCCATATAATTTGAACCTTCTGTCGATATCGCCATGTCGCAATTCGGGACACAGCCACTAAAATTGGATTAAGTTCATAGCCTATAACTCTTAATCCGCGCTTGGCGGCAGCTTTAAGCACTCTTCCATCTCCGGAGCCTAGCTCCAGTAGGGTTTGCCCAGGTCTAAGATCTAACATATCAAGAGCTGTCTCAGTTTGGCGACTTAACGTTGGCAGATAAGGCGCTCCAAAAGCTACTACAAACCCAAACAAAAATATTAATAAACCTATGCAAGCAATAAGTAAGCTCATGGTTCTAAGTTTTTGACTCTTTGCCCCAGTCAGATTTTAATTTTGTAATCTTATTTTCGGCAGTTTTTAGGTACTTTTCCAGCTGATTAGCTATGTTGAGCCCTCGCTCATATAGCTTTATTGCTTCGTCAATATCTAGATCTGAAGACTGTAACTTAGTCAAAATTTCATTGAGTTCTTGACTTAGACCGGCGTAATTAGACTTAGTATTTGCCATATATCTTATTTTACCTCGGCATCAATTTTGCCATCACTTAAACTAATTTGAATCTGGTCGCCTGATCTGGCCAGCCTGGACGATCGCAAAACGCGCCCGTTATGCCGTACAATCGCGTAACCACGCTTCAACGCGGCTTCTGGACTAAGAGCCGTAAGTAGTTGCGTTTGTAGATCAAACATCCTCATTGCCGACAGCCAGATTTGATCCCAAAGACTATGTAGCTCAAGAATTGATGTTTCAACGCGGCGACGCGCATTAACAAGAACCTGAGATAATGCCACGGCTAAAGTCTGTTTCTGCGATACTAGCTGTTCTTTTACGTGCAATCGGTCCGGTACTAGTAGTTCCGCGGCATTACTTGGCGTACTGGCCCTTTTATCGGCAGCCAGTTCGGCTAAACTAATGTCAATCTCGTGTCCTATAGCAACTAAGGTGGGTATACGACTGTTAGCTACCGCTCGAGTCACCTGTTCTGTACTAAAAGCAGCTAGATCTTCCGGACTACCACCACCTCTTATAATTACTATCGTTTCAACTGGTTTGGGCCGAGAGTTAAATAAGTCGATTGCTGCAATAACTTGAGCCGGTGCCGCCTCGCCTTGCACCTGGACATCAGCCAGCTGAATATCTATCCCTCCCCAACGCTCATTCAAGATTTTAATAAAATCTTTGTATCCTGCAGACTCACCCGATGTTATTAAGCCTATGCGCGCAGGTGGATATGGCAAGGAACGTTTACGAGAATCGTCAAACAACCCCTCACGCACAAGTTTTGCCTCAAGTAATGTAGCCGCACGCTTGATTGAGCCCTCTCCTACCAACTGGATTGATTCCACATTTATGCTAAAGCCGTATTGTGGATGCAGTCTGGGTTGCCCGGTTACCTGGAGCATCAGCCCATCCTCGAGAGGACCAGGCAAATTATAGACAGTCCCAAAAAACTTCACGGAAGAGTATTCGTCTTTGAGATCAAAATAGACCCAACGATTCTTACTAACCCGGAGATTAGACAGCTCGCCGACAATAGACACTCGGGGGTAGGCGTACTCTAAGGTTTGATTAAAAACGGCTACAAAATCTGATACCCCTAAAACTAACGACTCGCCAGTCTTCCAACCAGCCGAGCTGGCTTCACTGATGTTGCTCTTGGCATATCGCTTTGTCACTAGCTCAAGACTCTCTCATTGTACTAATTGTACGCCTCATTCCGCTTCTCGCCAGCGCCTGGCTCTTATCCAATATTATCTTTAGAGGATACTGTCTTCTTCAATTTTTTCTTCTATAACTTTCTCACCACCGACAGAGTGCAGAGCATTTTGGTAGAAGAAGTAGCCTGGAGGCAATTGTATAAGCATGCTCACAACTCGGTACATAATTGTAGCCGGGATGCTAACTGCGGCTGAAACACCCCCAGCTGCCATAACGGCTGTCATGAGGCCCTCATATATACCTACTCCGCCTGGCAGTACTGACACGAGTCCAGCAAAGTTGGCGACTGCATAAGCAATTATTACCGCCCCTGGATTAACCCAGTGGCCAAACGCTACATATACCGAGTAAATAGCTGCCACCTCTGTCAAATTAGCTAACATAGCGTAAAGAAACGGTCTTTTGAGAGCTCTCCAATTATGCCGAATCAGCATATAATTTTCATGTAAATCATTGAATACTTCGCGGGCCCTAGAGATATTAATGGTCTCAGGCTGATTACGCCTAAAGATTTGTATTACGCGGTTTAGGAATCTAGTTATAAAGGTAAAGAACGCGTCTATTCGGCTCTTGCTGCCAATCACAAAAGCAATGCCTAGTGTAGCGATCAAAAGCAAGGTAGTTAATGAGCTGGCAATCAGTATTAACAAATTACTGGCCTTACCGCCAAGGGCCAGCAACAAAAGTCCAACAAAAAGATATATTTGAAAAGCTATAAATACCAGGATGAATTTCATCATTTGCACGATAGTGGATCGCGCAGCCGGCACATCGTATTGCCTCATACGAACACTCAGATATGAAAATCCCGAGACTCCACCGCTCGGAAAAATATTATTTACGAAATTCATTTCAAGTGCTATTCGGTACATCAGTCCATATCGCAACCAGTTACCTAAGATTTGAAAAAATCCCTGGTATATTTTCGCCTGTGCATGATAGTTAAGCGCCTCAAACGGGATAATTAACAAAACAGCGTAAGGATTTACCTTGCCAAAGTTGCTTATGGTATCTAATATTTGTTGTCTTACTGCATATGTCAAAAAAACCAAAGCGCCTAAAGTAAACAAAGTAAGCACCATTTTTATACGGCGTGCTCTGTGTTTTTCGCTCATATGAACGTCATTATATCTTATACTGATAATAATGGCACAGTCTGTATGCATATTGGGAAGACAACCAGCTCTTGGCTTAGCTGAGCTTGAAAGTATGTTTGGGCCGCTCGCTGTTGTACCAGCGGGTTCAACGGCTGCACTTGTCGACAAATCACCGGAAGATATTCCTCTTGAGAGACTAGGTGGGACATTAAAGGTGTGTAAGCTCCTGACAGAAGTGCCCTCTAACCGTTGGGAACCTATAAAAAAACATATCATTAATGTGCTCCCTCAGCATCTCCCTTATATACCTGAAGGTAAAATACGCTTGGGCCTCAGTGTTTATGATATGAAGATCCCGGTCGCTGAGATCAATAAAACCGGGTTAGCGATTAAAAATGTTATCAAGGATTTTGGTAGATCTGTTCGCGTTGTACCCAATAATGAACCTGCTCTGTCAACAGCTCAGACGATTCACAATCAGCTTACTGGTCAGACCGGTTTAGAGTTAGTAATCATTGGCCTTGGGGATAGAGACCTGCTGGCACAAGCTGTAAAAGTCCAGAATATTGAAGCATATGCAGCACGTGATCAGAAGCGACCTAAGCGTGATGCCAGGGTCGGAATGCTGCCCCCCAAATTAGCGCAGATTATTATCAATATCTCTACTGGGCTGCCAGTAGACCAGCCAGCCACTATTACTGTACTTGATCCTTTTTGTGGCACGGGGGTAATTTTGCAAGAAGCACTACTAATGGGCTATAACGCCGTTGGCACCGATCTGGACCAGCGTATGGTTGATTATGCAGAAGAAAATATAAATTGGCTGCGCCAGAACAAGCCTGAGCTCAGCGGCCTATTAAGCATTAACCAAGGTGACGCGACAGCATACAAATGGCCAAAAGGCGTTAGTTGCATTTCGTCAGAAACTTACCTGGGTCGCCCTTTCTCAAGTCAGCCAAAACCTGAAGTTTTGAATGAAGTGGTTAGAGATGTGGATACTATTCATAAAAAATTTCTACAGAACATCACACACCAAACCAGACCAGGATTTCGTATGTGTGTTGCTGTTCCAGCTTGGAAGACAAGTAGTGGCTTTCGTCACCTGCCCTCCCTTGACCATCTCAATCGGTTAGGGTATACTCGGCAAAGCTTTGTTCATGCGTCTGATGATCAATTAATCTACCATCGACCTGATCAAATTGTGGGCCGTGAACTTGTAACATTAATTAGGAAATAGCATGTCACACGTTAAAGCTGGTGGAACAAGCAAGAATAACCATGACAGCCCAGGTCAACGCCTTGGTGTTAAGTTATTTGGTGGCCAGAAAGTTAAAACTGGCCAGCTTATCGTTCGTCAAAACGGTTCAAGCAAACGTGCCGGCAAAGGTACATTTGAGAGTAGAAACTTCACAATTCATGCTTCTAAAGATGGGATAGTAAACTACAAACAGCGCAAAGTCCGCCTCTTCAGTGGCAAAACTGTTTCTCGGACCGAAGTTATTGTCGAATAACCCAAATTATTTATTAAATAAAGCGCTTCTTGTATTGTTTTATTGGTAACAGCTTGCTTAATAAAGGAGTTATGTCAGCATATCTGCCGTTAAAATCCTTCTGTTCTTTGTCTGCTCTTAATCCGCTTGTACCGCTAGTATATTCAATAGGCTTGTTAGTAATAATTCCTGCATCTAAAACTGGCGAAAAAGTTCCATAGGATGTGACCTTAGCATTAGCAAAACGAACATTTTCGACCCATACCCTGCCATTCTTATCCCGCGCCATGGACCAAATTATTGGCTTGTTATCAAAAACGGCGTGGTAATCCTCTATGGTTACTTCACCTAATAATGTATGTTCCCTGCTCACAATCTTTTCTGGAAGTCCAGAAAAGTCAGGCACAAAACCTGGCATGGACTCAAATACTTCGTCTAAGTAATCAATGTATTCGCTAAAATTACTAAAACCCATTTTTTGAATTCTATGAAGGTCCTGTTCTTTAAACTGGCCAGCGGAAAATTTCCGAATTGGCATCATTAGTTTGTCAATTTCACTGCCAGTGTAATAAGAAATTTCTTCTGGAGCAGTATTTACCTCATTACGACTCTCACTAATATTGGAAAAAGCTTTTAGCAGCTTCTCTGTGGATACTCCCGATTTATCTTCAACTTTATCGGCGCCTTCTAGCTTATCTAAAATAATGGAATGTAACTTGGTTTCCTGTGTATAGTGCGCAAACTTATGGGGATGAGACTCTTTGATGAGTCTTCCGCTGGACTCGACCCCATATGCCACGCGCCATCCCCCGTCCGAGTTTGACTTATAAAGCAGCCTTGGCACTGCCAATTTTTGCCCATTCAGATCAACAGTGGTATAAAGTACTGCGTAGTCACGATCACGAGTACCCCTTATAATATCGCTCATATGGAAAGCGCGGTCTCCAATCTTGAATTCTTGTTTAGGAAATAGCTCGGGTATAAGTAAAACTTCACTGGTCAGAGGTGCGTTTAGAACTCTATCTTCCTTTTCGACCGGTTTTTCGATTGCTGGATAGTTTGGAGTAGTTTCGTATTTTAGTGCACCTTTGCCTGTATACCGCACTTTGGTACCGTTTGTTGAGTTATTATCTATAACTTTGATTCCTTCATTTGGGTCGATAGTGATTTTAAAGTGCTTTCTCGATAAATGAGTATCGTCTTTATACCCAAAGCGCGCACTTTTAGGATCTATTTCATCGGCTTCCCTGCCAACCAAAACTGGTTCATTAGGTCTAAGCGCACGTCCGACTATGTGACCTGACTTATCGAAATGAACTAATAAGAAAGGAGATTCCTCAGCAAGCTGAAATCTGTGAGGAGTATTAGGTTTTACAACCTGAGAATCCGTGAATGGTTCATACCACTCAGACGAGTATGAATTTCTAGCTTTGCAAACATTTATTATTGCAAACCTTTGCTTGCCAGCATTTATGTCGGCTACAGCATAACCCTCTACGCCACTGGTTCTTAGAGCAGTTTGCAGTGGATCATCAGTTGGTAATTGACTTTCGAGAGGTATAAGCTCACTGGCCTGGCGGAGTTGATGCTCAACTACCTCAGCAGACTTAGGTGTCCGTGTTTCAAATTTTTCGCTTATTGACATTATTGGGTGTTTTTACTTAACACCTTAATATTAGCATAAATTTGCTAATATGTCAATCTATTATGGTTAGATGCCTAGGTGTTGTTTGATGTGGTCGACTACATCGGCAATAACAACCTGGGATTTAACCAGATAATCATCGACACCTAAACTAGTCGCACGCTGTTTGTCAGCATCCTGGCTCAGGGCCGTTAGCATAATCACTTTTACATTGGTAGTTTCAGGAGTATTGCGCAAAATATCAAGCACGTCAAAGCCACTAACTTTGGGCATCATAACGTCCAGTAGTATCAAATCGGGCTTATATTCAATGGCCGCCGCTAAAGCATCTTCTCCGTTTGGCACCCTTTTGGTATTAAAACCTTCAGCTTCCAGACGAGTTTTATAGACACTGGCCAGAGCATCGTCGTCTTCAACTAAAAGTATTTTCTTAGGATGATTGCCGGGCTGTGGTGCTTGAGGCTGCGGGGTTTGATTCTGGGGATCCATAAAGCTCATGCTACCTTTTTAAGTATTTTTTTTCAAGCAAGCTTTTACGAAACCGGCAAACATGGGGTGTGCCCGGTTGGGCCTCGATTTAAACTCTGGGTGAAATTGACTTGCTAAGAAAAATGGATGGTTGATGCCTTCGATGATTTCGACTAAATCATTCTCTGGATTTATACCAACTGGCCTGATACCCCATGCCTCATATTGTTCTCTATATGCATTACTACACTCATAACGGTGACGGTGCCGCTCCACAATATTGGTACTTTTATAGAGCTGAGCCGCTAAACTCCCTTTTTGTAACTTACAGTCGTAGTCACCTAGTCGCATTGTACCACCGGTATTTTCCTTACCGCGCTGATCGGCCATTGTATCGATCACTTTATATGAACTGTCGGGATCCAGTTCTCCCGATGTGGCCTTACTAAGCCCAGCATTTCTGGCCGCGGCAATTACTCCCATCTGAAGACCTAGACATAAACCTAGATAGGGCAGATCATTGGCTAATGCAAATCGGGCTGCTGCGATTTTACCTTCTAATCCACGCGTTCCGAAGCCGCCCGGTACAACTATGCCATCACAGTCTTCGAGTTCTTTAGATATTTTAGAGTCCTTGCTTTCAAGACCTTCGGCTTCTATCCAGCGAATTGCTATATTTGCGTCGTTCCACCAGGCTGCTGAACGTAACGCCTCAAACACACTCATATACGTATCTTGATTGTCCAAATACTTAGCAACCACACCTACCGTAATATTATGTTTGTGAGGTGATGTCGCCTGCTTTACTACACTTCTCCAGTCCTTCAAGTCCGGTTTAGAAACTTTTAGGTGTAGTTGTCCTGCAATAACATCGGCGATTCCAGTATCTTCGAGCGTCAACGGTACTTCATAAATACTTGATGCATTTGGTAATAACGCAATTGCTTCTGTGCTAACCCCGCAAAAGAGACTAAGCTTACCCTTTACGTTATTGGGTGCAGGCTTTTCACTACGAGCAACAAGTATATCCGGCGATACGCCAAGACCCCTTAATTCCCTAACTGAATTCTGCGCAGGCTTAGTCTTAAACTCCTGGCTGGCGCCCAGATATGGCATATAAACGACATGGACATACAGACAATTTTCTTTTCCAACCCTTAGACCAAATTCCCTAATGGCCTCAATAAAACTTAAGGATTCGTAGTCACCAACTGTACCGCCGATTTCAACAATATGAACATCGAAGCCTTCCCCGGCCGTATTAATATAGTCCTGAATGGCAGCAGTCAGATGAGGAATGATCTGAACATCTTCGCCTGAATATTTACCAGCCCTTTCGTCCTGAATGACCTTAAGGAGCACTCTACCGGCCATCAATGAGCTGGCTTGAGTAAGCTCTTCGTCCAAAAATCTTTCGTAATGACCGAGGTCTAGGTCTGTTTCAGCCCCATCTTTGGTGACAAAACATTCGCCATGTTCCCTTGGATTAAGAGTACCGGCATCAACGTTCAAATAAGGGTCGCATTTTTGGATGTTTACTTTTAGGCCACGAGCTTTTAAGATGTTGCCGATTGAAGCGGCTGTGATACCCTTTCCTAGTCCAGAAAGCACACCACCAGTAACAAATACAAACTTAGTCGGTCGTTTTGCCACTCCTCACACGCTCCAGCCTTATTACTCAGTTGATACTACCACAAATACCAAGTGAAAAAAATTAATTTATGTATTTATCTTATTGAGGAGGAAGTTCGTAGTTAGAGGTCAGTAACACAACTTTTCTAACTTGCCTTTCTGTACCATCTTCATCGTGTTCAGTTCCCTGGTAGTCAATTCTATATAGCGCACCACCCCTCTTCATAGGTCCATCGCAGACACGGCCAGCAATATAGGGTTCAACAAATCCTAGATTTTGTTGTATATCTTTAGATAATGGCATTTGAGGGACTTCTTGTTCCTCGCTAGTCGTAAAGTCAACCAATTCACAACCAGCTTCTTTATAGATTTTATCTAAAAGTTTAGCGTCCATTGGCGACAGGCCAGATGACACATCGGTAACAGTTAATAATTGGTCTTCGCCGGTTTCGTGAAATCTTGCTAATTTGTCTTTAACTTCAGGCATTATTGTCGCAAACAGGACATACAAATCCTTAGCTTGTTCCCTTCCAAAGGCGAGGGCCTCTTGGACATAGGTCTCGAGTTCGTTGAGCTCCCCGGTTAACTCCGGGGATTCGTGCTGAAAACCAGCCACAGATGAACTTGATTAATGCTTATCATGAGAATCTGACATAATTTAGCATATTATATGCTAAATTTGTTAAAAAGTCAATGCCCAAACTCTAGTTCTTTAGCTGCTCAATGGCCTTATCTTTTTGTGGATCGCGGTTATTCTTGAAGTCATCGTCACTACGCTTGACTTCTTGGTCAGGAGATATGCCTTCTTTATCTATATTTTTGCCACCAGGCGTAAACCAGCGAGCTATGGTCACCTTAAGCACACCGCCGTCCGGCAATTTTTCCAGCTGCTGAACCGAACCCTTACCAAAGCTTTTTACTCCTATTAAAGTGGCCGCACCGTTATCTTTAAGAGCTCCGGCAGTAATTTCACTGGCACTGGCGCTACCTTCGTTAATAAGCGCAACAGTTGGTATATTTTGGAGTGTAGCTAAGCCACTTGAAGTATAGGTGCGAATCGTAGTTCCGCCACGTCGCTCCTGCAAGACAGTTTTACCCTTAGGTAACCACAAGCTAGAGACATCCACCGCAGCATCCAGTAGGCCTCCCGGATCACTTCTGAGGTCTAAAATTACTCCTTTAACATTGGCTTGTTTAAACTTTATTGCCGCTTGTTGGGCTAAGCTAGAAGTATCATCAGCAAACCGACTTATCTTGATATAGCCGATGTTACCATTTAAGATCTGAGAATCTACGCTTGGAACGGTAATCTGCTGGCGCGTAATTTCAAACTCCAGCTGCTGGGAGTTATTACGAATTACTTTTAATTTGACCTTTGTACCTTCAGGTCCACGTATTTTATTGACGACTTCGGTAACCGTAAGGTCAGAGATACTTGCTCCATTAACTTCAACAATAATGTCTTTGGGCTTTAGTCCTGCTTTCTCCGCCGGATAACCAGCAATAGGAGCCACTATTACTATATTATTTGACTGATCCTTGCTGAGTTCGGCACCTATACCACTAAAGGTACCGTTAAGTTCGCTATTGAATTGTTTAGCGGCATCAGCATTTAAGTATTCTGTGTAGTTATCGCCCGAGGCATTGGCTAGACCCTGCTTAAGACCATCGAGTAGTTTATTTACGTCAAGTTGGCCATCGTAGTCTTTTTTTAGAGCGTCGTATACTTTTTCTACACTGCTATAGTCAAGATTTGCTGGCAATTTTCCCTTTTGTACGCTTCTATGAAAAACAGCGTCGGGTCCAAGCATAATTCTGCCGTTGCCAACTCCAACTCCGAGCCAAAATATAAAAACGCCTACAATTATTCCGGCGATAACTCTCTTGATATTCAGTTTGCGTTTTTCGGGAACAGCCTCTTTCGGTATTTCCACCAGTACCTCCAATTACCTGACAACTTTTTCAGACTAATTCATTATAAACTAATCCGCCCCGAGTTCTTATATAAGACTAGTGACTATGGAAAATGAATGAAGACGAGACTACCGATGTTGATCCTGGCTTCACTGTAGTAACCATCAAGGGCAGCATTATATTGGCTTATATAAATAGTGCCGTCACCGTAAACATGTTCCACGTACATAGCATGGCCATAGGCGCCACGATTACTAATAGCCACATCGCCTTCACGCGGATTCCCATCTACCGGAATACCAGCTGCACGCGCATCTTCGTCCCATTGATTGGCGTTGCCTACACCACCCCAGTAAGGCATGTAGCGCCCTGAGTCCCATACCTTCCAAGCCGTGAAACTAACACATTCGCGGTTATACATTCCCCAGCTGTCAACAATCGAATCCATTGGGGCGAACGCCCATGCACCGGGATAGCCGCCACCGCCAGGTATGCCCCTAGGAACATTGCCGCCGAACAAGCTGGCATTTTCAATAGCCTGTTGTCTACGCAGTGCTGATACTTGAGAATTATTGGCTTTAATCTGATTATTCAGGTCGTTTTGCTGAGCCTCATTAAGCCCGAGTAAGCGGTTCTGTTCCCCCTGTTGAGCAGCAATTTGCTGCTGCATAGCCTGTTGGTCGGCAATCAATTTCTCTAGCGTTTCTTTCTGTTGTTTTAGCTGAGCTTTTAAGGCTGTGACTCTATCTAATGCTGCTTTGATCTTATCTTTGACACTGTTACGGTACTGTTGTTTATCAACAAAATCGCTCAGGTCCTTGCTTGACGCCAGCATTTCAAGGGTGCTGATTTGCCCTTCGAGGTACATAGCCTTGATGTCTTCACCCAATAATTTCTTCTGTCTAGCTAATTCTTCCTCTGCTGCAGTTATTTGTTTTTGTAACTCAACGTTTTTAGCTTGGTTGTCATTTATTTTAGCCTGCAGATCATTAATCTGGGCTTGCAATTTGTTGATAACGTCAGTGAGAGAAGCAGCCTCTGCACCAAGTTGTGCTTTGGCGCCTCTTTTGACACTTGTATCATTATTAATCGCTCTTATCTGTTCATCGTATTGGTCAGCCCTCGCCAGTGGCGTCAATATAAGGCCGCCGGTCATAACTACGACCAGAGCCAATACAGGTAGAAGCACCTTCAGACTGATTTTTTTTGATTTCATTTTTGTTTGACCTTATAAGTCCCTAGAATCATAACATACTCTGCAAGTCTTTGCAATCCGCTTAAGTTTACTATTCATTGCTGTGGCTAAAGCATTTATCTTGTGTGCTAGCCGTCTGTAAGGTCAAAAAACGAGCTTACCTAAATAAGCCCAAAATCCCCTCCTTTTGATTATGGATAAATGTTTATTTGCTAGTCTTGAATTTGAGATACCGCCGTGTGGCAACTACGGACGAAACGGCACCAATAAGTATACCAATTAACAGCTGTGTCAGCAAAATTAACCAAAAGTGGTTTCCAAGATAGTCGTTGGCGTACTTTATATCAAGTAATCCTAAGCTGCTGGCATCAAATGCAGCTGCTGAAACCGAAAACAATATATTGACTAAGGTAACTGAAATAATTGCTGATACGACCCCATAGAGCACAGTTTCGACTACAAAGGGGCCCCTAATAAACCAAGTACTTGCGCCAAGCAGGCGCATTATTGTCAGCTCATCACGACGGTTAAAAATCGCCATGCGAATTGTATTAAATATAATTAACATTGATACGGCAGCAAAGACAATGACGCCAGCCACTCCAGCTTCCCTGAAAAATTTGGTCGCCTTAGCAATCTTATCAATAGCCTCTTTACGATCTCCCGAATAGGAGGGCTGGTCAGATTGCAAAGCCTTTACTTCAGACTTTTCCAGATAGTTTTTAATCTCTTGGATTTTATTGGTGTCTTTGGGCTTTATTTGAAGTGAAGCTGGCAGAGGATTGTCTGTTTGAGAAATAGCTAACAAAAGGTCAAGATTACCTTGATTTTGTTGTTTGTATTTTTCTAGAGCCTGATCTTTAGATAAGTAGTTTACTTCCCTCACGTTATCGATTTTTTTGATGTCGTTTATTAACTTATCTTTTTGCGCTGTAGTGACTTCATCCTTCAGATAAACAGATACATCAATTTTGTCGGTTATTTGTTTGATAGTATTTGCAAAAGTGGCATTAGCAATGATTGAAAATAGCACAATCGTTAGAGTAATGACCATAACGGCCATGGCTGCAATGGCAAGAGTGGCGTTACGTACAAAGTTCTGTAGTCCTGCACGTATGATCCGTCCCTGTGTGTGAAACCAGTGACTCAACGCTTTAACCCTTCATGATTATATTCTGCATTGGCCCTGTCACTAACGACTCGTCCGTCTTTTAGGGTTATGACACGCCTTTTTAGCTTATTTACAATATCTTGATTGTGAGTGGTTAGTAATACTGTTGTTCCGTAGCGGTTAATTTTTTCGAGAATTTTAATTACTTCCCAGGCGTGTTTAGGATCCAGGTTACCCGTTGGTTCATCTGCAATCAATATCTTCGGTTGACGCACAATTGCCCGAGCAATTGCGACTCGCTGACGTTCACCGCCCGATAGTTCAAGTGGCATTCGCTTTTCCTTACCTTTGAGCCCAACAATATCTAGCACTCGTGGAATAGTATGGTTTATTTCGCGATTGCCATAGCCAACTATTTCCAATGCAAAGGCCACGTTCTCAAACACGTTTCTATTAGGCAATAGCTTAAAATCCTGGAAAACTACACCAATTTTGCGGCGCAGCAAAGGAATGTCTTTGTCTTTCAATTTGTCGTAATCAAGGCCTCCAACGACTATTTTGCCGCTGGTTTGTCGCTCTTCACGCGTCAATAGCTTTAGTAGCGTGCTCTTACCAGCACCACTGGTACCGATAATTATCACGAATTCCTTAGGCTCGACATGCAATGACACTCGGTCTAATGCTGTGGCGCTACGGTTATATACTTTTGTTACCCTATCCAATAGGATCATGTCTGCTTATTATAGCAAATTAGTTATGCTCTCCCAGATTAAGATCCAAATAGGCATCAATTAAAGGATCTAGATTGCCATTGAGAGTACCGTCAATGTCACTAGTCTCGTATTTCGTCCGTAGATCCTTAACTTGCTTGTATGGATGGAGTACGTAGCTACGAATTTGGTTCCCCCAAGCCGCCTGTTCACTAGGACCTTTAAGCTCGGAAATTTTTTCGGCATGTTGCTCCATTTGAAGCCGGGCCAACTTGGAACGCAAAATGGTCATAGCGGTTTCTTTGTTCTGGAGCTGTGAGCGTTCGTTCTGGATAGTCACTACAATTCCAGTGGGAATATGAGTTACACGAACAGCCGAGTCGGTAGTATTAACGCTCTGCCCACCGTGTCCACCACTGCGAAAAACATCAATTTTTAGATCTTTGTCATCAATTATTACTGAATCTGGCTTATCAATTTCTGGTAAAATTTCAACTTTGGCAAAACTGGTTTGGCGCAAATTATCAGCATTGAATGGGCTTAAACGTACCAGTCGATGCACTCCATGCTCGCCTTTTAATTTACCGTAGGCAAAGTCGCCCTCAACTTCAAATGTGACACTCTTAATTCCAGCTTCATCGCCACTTGATTCATCTACAATTTTTGTTTTCAATCCGTGATTCTCAGCCCACCTGACATACATCCTGAACAAAATTTGTGTCCAATCTTGAGCATCGGTTCCTCCGGCTCCTGCATATATGTTAACTATGGAGTTATTTTCGTCAAACTTGCCACTAAATTTCAGTTCAGTCTTTAGCTTGGCAAACTCTTCTTGGGTCTTTTGAAGTTGCAACTCTAAATCTTTACGAAGACTCTCGTCGCCGAGTTTTGTCATTTCTACTAGATCATCGACGGTTTTGCTAATCTCATTCCATGGCTGGATCCGATTTTCGAGCCGAGCTATATTTTTCATTGTCTCTTGGGCGTGGATATTGTCAGCCCAAAAATCATTTGAGTGAGATGTAGATTGAAGTTTAGCTAGCTGGGACTCAAGATTCTTGATATCAAGACGATCTATGGCCTTCGAAATCTCTGACCGGAGTTTTGTAACAAGTTTAAGTAATTCATCCATGACTTTGGCGTTATAACAATCGATGTTGCCATAGTGGTGAAAGTTGCTGCTGCAATTGTGATATGAACTCCTCACCTGAACTACCAAGAGCTCCTATACCCCAAATACGCTCTTGAAACATTGCTTTTGATACTTCAACCATTTGATCCTTCTCGACCGACTCCAGTCTCTTTGGCACTTCGTAGTAATCATCGACTACTTCGTCAAAGAAATATCGCCCACTGTAGCCACTGGCTGTACCGCTCACTGTTTGCCCACTACGTTGGTAGCGGCCCAAAGCATATTGTTTAGCGGCAAGGGTGTCTTTATTATCAATCTTACCTTCAAATACTGCCTGAAGTTCACGTATCATAATGTCGAATAAAGCCGAAGCATTCTTAGGCATAACCTGCGCTCCGAACCACCAGTTACTACTATCTTTGGTCTGCCCGTAGCCCGAACTCATACCATAAACAAGACCGTTTTCTCTAGCCGTACCTAAGATTCTTGAATACAGTGTTTCAGTTAACATCATATTTATAAGACTTAGGGCATCAAGCTCTTGATCAGCTAAGCGCCTACGTAAAAAGCTATCTACATAAAAATATAAATTCTCAACCGTATCGTTATGGATATAAAGTGGCCTGGCTAGAGATTTAGGGTCTTCGTGAGGTAGTTTTAGCCTTCCTTCTCCGCTTGGTAATTCAATATTTTCAAATAGGTCTTTTAGGACTTTGCGTCTAGATGGTGGCAATTTGCCAGCGATAACGAAACGCAAATTCTTGGCCGTATGAGTTGAATGATAATGCGAACGAATGTCCTCGATTTTCACATTTTCCATCAACTGTAAGCTTTCTTGATCAGTTAATACTTTGAATCCATAGGCTTTGCGCAGTGACAAGCTCAAGTGACGAAAATGATTGTTGCTTCGACTCATTAACTCCTCGCGAACATTGCCAAATTCGGCTTGAAATTCTTCCTCGAGGAATAGAGGTTTTGTAATGGCAGTCAACAAAAGATCAGCTACCCTATCCCATTCGAAATCAGCACATTCTGCCTCATAAGTAATTTCGTAGCTGCCTGTGCTGGCATTGCAATAGGCACCATTTTTTTCAAACTCAGCCTGAAATGTACGAGCTTTGGGTAACAGTTCGTTGGCACCAAGCAGCACATGCTCCATCAAATGAGGGGTTTCCCATTTATTCTCTTGTACCAGATAACCACCGGCTCTAAAATTACACTCAATTGTCATGACGCTGGCGTCAGGCATGTCAAGGAATAAGCCTTTGATGCCATTATTAAGATTTGCCTCGTGTACTGTATGCTTCATATTTAGTGCCTACCTGCGCTTCTTGCCTTTTGCCCGGCGTTGTCGCTCAGCCTTTCGGGCTTTTTTGCGCTTATTGGAAGCTTGTTGCTTGGCTACAGTTTCCACCTTTTTGGGCACAAAGTCAGTTTCATGAAATTCTTCAGCTTCGAGGATCTTGTCAGCATTATCCACTGATTGACGAGCTGCCAGAGTCAGCTCTGTCTCAGTAGGCTCATTAACATCAGCTGGTTGAGCATGGAACAAAGCTCTTACTACATCGTGTCTTAGGTTTATCTGCATTTCTTCAAACATATGTTGTGCTTGCCGACGATACTCCACCAAAGGATCACGTTGCCCAACCGATATCCAATGAATGCCCTCGCGCATGTGCTCCATATTTTCAAGATGTTGCATCCACAAGTTGTCCAATATTTGCAAATACACATCTCTTTCAACTTTGCGCAGAACATCTGAGCCGAAGTTAGTTTCCTGACGCTTATACAGTTCTTTGGCCTTTTCTAAAAGAATCTTGCCGAACTTACTGGCGTCACTATCGAATAATTGATCGAGAGTTGCTTCGTCAAACGGGAAAACTTCAGTCACGATGGACTCATATTGTTCAGTGGTGATCAGTGGTGAACTGGAGAGCTCTCTTACTTCATCTTCGATGAAAACCTTAATTCGTTTTTTGATGTCGGCTTGCAATAGAATCTCACGACGCATAATATAGGTTGCTTTACGGTGACGATTCATTACGTCGTCGTATTGAACTACGTTTTTGCGAGCATCAAAATTATAGCCTTCCACTTTCTTTTGGGCACCTTCTAAGCTCTTGCTGATTACTCTGTTCTCGATAGGTGTATCTTCATCGACCCCTAATCTGTCCATAATTGTAGCGATGCGTTCGCCCCCAAATATGCGCATTAGATCATCCTCAGCACTTACGTAGAATTGGGTTACACCTGGATCACCTTGTCGCCCTGCCCGCCCACGAAGCTGATTGTCAACACGTCTTGATTCATTTCTCTCAGTACCAATGACTTGCAAACCCCCAAGTTCAGTTATGCCTTCGCCAAGTACGATGTCGGTACCTCTTCCAGCGATGTTAGTTGCTAAAGTAACGGAGCCTTTTTGGCCGGCATTGGCTATAGTTGTTGCTTCTCGTTCATTATTTTTAGCATTTAAGACTTGATGAGGTACGTTTGCCTTCGTAAGCAGTTGTCCAAGCAGTTCATTTTTTTCGATAGATGCCGTACCGATCAATACGGGCTGGCCTTTTTGGTTCAGAGTTTTAATTTCACGGACAATTGCCCGGAATTTGCCCATTTCAGATCGATAAATGCGGTCCGGCTTATCTTGACGAACAATCTGTCTATTGGGCGGTATGTCAACTACGTCCAACTTATAGATCTGATGAAATTCTTCGGCCTCTGTCAGGGCTGTTCCAGTCATGCCGGACAACTTGTCATATAGGCGGAAATAGTTCTGAAAACTAATCGTGGCTAGCGTCATGGATTCTTCCTGGACATCTACACCTTCTTTGGCCTCAATTGCCTGATGAAGTCCTTCATTATAGCGGCGTCCTTTTAATAAGCGACCGGTAAATTCATCAACAATTATTACCTCGCCATCGCCAGTAACGACATAATCTTTATCGCGTTTGAAAAGCGCTTGAGCTCTTAGGGCCTGCTCAAGGTGGTAAATAGTCCTTATGTTCTCTGTACCATACAAGCTTTTAACTCCCAATATTTTTTCAACATGCTCTACGCCATCATCGGTCAATACTACTGACTTGTGTTTTTCATCCACATCGTAGTCATCTTCTTTTTTAAGTTGGCGGACAACTTTAGAAAACTGGGCATAAGCACTGCCACTAGTTACGGAGGGGGCAGATATAATTAGTGGTGTCCTGGCTTCATCGATTAAAATTGAGTCGACTTCGTCAACTATTGCATAGTTCAGGTCGCGTTGTCTAAGTTGGTCAACTTCCCTAACCATATTGTCGCGCAAATAGTCGAAACCGAATTCATTATTCGTACCGTAAGTTATATCAGCCGCGTATACCTCTTGCCGAGTTGCTGGGCGTAAATGACGGAAACGTGGATCGGCGTGGTCTTTATTCTCAAACTTTGGATCAAATAAAAAAGACTCATCGGGTATAACAACTCCTACGCTCAATCCCAAGAAATTATAAATCTGTCCCATCCATCCAGCATCACGTTGGGCTAGATAATCGTTAACTGTTACAACATGGACACCTTTGCTTGTCAGAGCATTAAGATAAACTGGCAATGTAGCTACTAAGGTTTTACCTTCGCCGGTTTTCATTTCTGCTACGTTACCTTCATGGAGTACCATTCCACCGATTAACTGGACATCAAAATGACGTTGTTTTAATGTGCGACTTGCGGTTTCACGCACAATTGCAAAAGCGTCAGGTAGCAGTTTATCTAACGATTCTTTCTCAAGACGTTTCTTTAGAATACTTGTCTGTTCTTTTAGCTGTTTGTCAGATAATTTATGGTATTTCGGTTCTAAAGCATTAACGTCCTTAACGCGTTTTTTCAGGCGTTTGACCGTACGAACTTGTGGGTCACCGAGGACCCGCTTTAAAACTTTATTCACTGGCGTCTCCTATACTCCGACGATTCAGTCACTTCAGCAATACCGAACATTTTACCCCATAAGAGGTGGTTTATGCTATAGATTTCTTAGCTTACGCTTAAAAATGAATTAAAGAATTAAACGCCTCGGCGCAGTTTAGATAAAATTCGTCGATGAATCCTAAGTGAAGAATGCGTCTCTTTGTACTTCCTCAATTGGTTTTTGAGCTTGGCTTCCACAATATCGACTGCCGCAAAGATGTTCATTGTAGTTTCTTTGGTGGTTATATTTTCACCGGGTAAATGTAAAACCACTTCACATGTACACTGTTTTTTAGCTTTTATCTTGGCCTCTTTTAGAAAAACCTCGGCGTGAGCACTGTCTCGGGCATGTCGCGGCATATAACGATCAAGTCTACTGATTTTTTTAATTACATACTTCTTAAGATCATCATTAACAACCATGTGTACGCCGTTAATCTCAAGTTTCTTGATCACTTTATAAGACCTCCCTGCCGCCCAAATATGGTCTAAGTGCTTCCGGTATAATTATATCCCCTTCTTTGGTTTGGTTGTTTTCAATAATGGCAATCAGAGGGCGCTCTGAGAAAGCGGTGGCGTCATTGGTATGAACTAATTGGATATTGTTATCACCGCGCCGGACACGTGTTTGCATTCGACGAGCTTGATAATCCGTTATGTAGTCGGCTGTGTGAGTTTCACGATATCTATTTTGTCCAGGTAGCCAGGCTTCAATATCAACTCCTCTTGCGTTGGGACCACCAATGTCGGCTGTGCATTTCATTATGACTTGATATGGCAGTTTCAGTTGTTGCATCAAATACTCTTGAATGGCAATCATGAATAAGTGTTCGTCCAATGAATTTTCGGGCAAGTCAAAGCTTTCCATCTCAAGCTTGTTGAATTGATGAAGTCGCAATATGCCTTCGCTATCTTTGCCATACGTGCCAGCTTCCCGTCTGAACGCAGTAGTATATCCAACATATCGCAAGGGCAAATCTTTTTCACTTAGTACTTCATTAAGATACATCGGGGCTAAAGTATGCTCAGCACTGGCATTAAGCCACAGGTCATCTTCAGTAAGTTGATAAGTCTGCTCCTCTTTGTTAAGCCGGCCGGTGGCCTCATACACTTCAGTCTTTGCGACTGCTGGGGGCAAAACTGGCACAAATGCTTTTGAACTCACTTTTAACCCATTGTCGTTTATGATCTGTTGCATTACAGTCTCGTCCGTTAGTTTACTAAGAGCAAATTGCCAAAGCGCAAATTCAAGTAGAACCAAATCGCCTTTGAGATAAACAAAACGCGAACCAGCTACCTTAGCGGCACGTTCTTTATCAATCCAGCCTTTTGCCTCGCCGATTTCCCAATGATTTTTGGGAGTAAAACTAAATTTTGGTTTTTCACCCCAGGTTTTTACTACCTTATTATCCTCTTCACTTGTGCCAATAGGTACATCGTCGAGCGGCATATTCGGCACAGTTTTAAGTAGCGCCAGAAATTCTTTTTCGATAGAAGCAAGTTGATGCTCAAACGAAGACAATTCATCCTTTAATTCACGCCCTTTGGCTACCTGATCTTCACTAGGTTTTTGACCTTTTGTAGCTGCAGCCAATTCATTACGCTCCCGGCGTAATGCCTCTACTTGCACCAATAAGTCTTTTCTCTCCCTGTCAAAACCAAGCAGTTGATCAATATCAACTTCATAACCTTTTTGCTTGGACTTTTCCTTTACAATCTCAGGATTATCACGAATAAACTGAATATCTAGCATGCTGTAATTAATTATAACTTAAGATCTCTAGGATTTGGCCTTTAGAGCTCCAATAGTCAGTTCCGTTCGGGCTCGGGCATAGGAACAGAAGTCGCAGTCGCCGCCCATTGCCGCTTTACCAACTTCGGGCATATTACCTTCTAGAGCCGTCTTCATATCACTGAGTGTCTGTTCTACCCAAGCATCACTACCTTTATAAGGAATTATTTTGGTCCGGAATTCAACGTGGTCATTAAAGCCGTCCATATCGAGCCTTCCGTTAGTATAGACAAAATAACTCATGTCGTTTACTTTGAACCCGTTTTGCCTAAGCAGCCATTGATAAACTTCCATCTGACGCTTATAACTCATTTGCCAATCAGCGTCGAGAGTTACCTCACTCTGTTTAGCAGTAGCTTTGTAGTCAACTACCATTAACTCATCTGCTTCATTTATCCATAGATCGTCAATTGCGCCAAAAACTAACAGATTTGTGGTTTCATGAAGTGCCTGAACGCCTACGAAGTTCTGGCGCCATTTATCGAGCTCATCGTGCGCATAAGGAACGGCTTCAACACCAAATTCCAACATTATAGGGTGAGGTTTGCCCTTTGAACGGTAGCCGTCAAACTCTTTCTTTAGCAGCTCATCAATTGCTTTATTAATTTGGAATGGGGGGCCGTCTGGCCGCTTGATCTTGAGTCTAGCATCTAGCCAAAAGCATCGTGGACATTGAGTATAAAGTTCAATCTTACTACGACTAACCTTAAACGGACTTTTTTGGCCTGGTTTATAAGGCTGACTGCGCCCCCTGAAGTAACTATTTGCCATGCGCTAGCTATTGTACCAGCTCCACACTCCTATCACTAAAACAGCGGCCTAAGCCATAAGTGAGTAATTAAAACTGGGAAGCAACTACTGGCTTCTAAGACCAACGATCAATATTGCCGCAAAAGCAACCTTTGTAAATACGTTAATGAGTAGGTATCTTCGTTCTACATTTACATAGTTTTTCCAGCTACCAACACGACGATGCTGGTTAAATTGGTTAATGTGAACTAGGGCAAAACCAATCGTTAGTGCACCAAATAACGCATAGGCATACCAAGGTGATCGGACCATACCGTAGAATGGTGTGGCAATCATATAAATTGCTATCATTAACCAAGCCAGCAAACCACTCACTAAGCCGACTACATAAGCTCCCCAAACAGGGGTAGAAGTATCTTCATTCTGTCGTTCAGATAGCCAGCCGAGGGCCGCAGCAACCGCAACCAAGCCGACCACGGCTTTAAGAGCTACAATATCTTGAATACCATTCATCAGTGCCGTAACTTCAATCATCAATGCACCAATAACCCCAAGATCGATCCATCGCCAAGGTAAAACGCGACCCTTAAGGGCGTCAGAGTAGCGTCGTTCCATGCTCGTCAGATATAAGATGGGTGTAGCTAGAGATAGGATCAAGATTATGAATAATGCCCAACGGATTTCAACGTCGTAAAGGACGTGAATCGCTGGCGCAAGTACGGTGCTTGCTTTACTGGCCAGTTCATCTTTAGCCAAATAACCAACCGTAATTTGATAAGTATTTCGCCCCATAATCGCGAGCGCTGCGACTGACAAAACTAGATACAGAGCAGCACTTATACCAAGTATCCGGCGAAGCGGTATTACATTAACGATCGAAGATGTGCTGTTTACTTTACTTACCTGAGTTGATTTTGCGGCTGTTGATCTTGTTGAACGGGTTTTGGTTTTTGCCTTGGTTGTAGATTTTCTTGTAGCCATGCCAAAGACTATAACATCAAATTGGCTGATACGGAATGTGACACATACCCTGTCCAGTCTTTTCAGTATACTTCTGATGATAATCCTCAGCTGGATAAAAAGTGGTGGATGGCACAATTTTAGTAGCGATCGGTTTTTTAAATTCAGACCTTGATTCATCCCGCATGTGTTCAGCAATAACTTTTTGCTCTTTGTTTTCATAAAAGATTGCCGATCGATATTGGTCACCAATATCTGGCCCTTGACGATTCAACTGTGTAGGATCGTGCATGCGAAAAAAGTGTTTTACGAGCGTCCGATAGCTAACTTTTTTGGGGTCAAACTCTAGTAATACAGCTTCGGTGTGGCCAGTTGTATGAGTACACACCGCCTCATAGTTTGGGTTTTCAGTGTGTCCCCCGGTGTAGCCAACCGTGCTCTTGATTATGCCAGGGACTTGGTCAAAGTAATATTGGACTCCCCAAAAGCATCCGGCCGCAAAGACAGCTTTTTCCACCTTACTTTTCCAGTCGCAAGCGTTTTATCAGCCATCCTCTCGGTAAAAGGCTTAGAAACCAGCCAGCACGAGGGCCAGCCTCTTTGTTGATAAGCACCTTGTATAAGGTCGAGAATAACTCTTTGGGCTCTAGTCCAGCAGTATCTTTTAGTTCATAAATTGCTTTGTGGAACCACTCGCCATCTGCATTTTTTGGCGCTTGCTCGATTTTATCGGCAAGTTTATTGAGATATGCCTTCTGGGAATCATTGAACTCATTTGGATCAGTTTCCTGGCGAATACTGAATTTGACTTCTTCGGGTGCCCTACTCTCCAGCCAAACATCTATGAATTTAAGCTCATTTTTGATAATTTCTTCATCTTCTTTCACTGTTGAACTATGTTCTGTTCGACTAACTACTTCGAGTGTTTTGTCTTCATCCTTTAGAGCCGCCTGATAACTGGCTACTAAGTGAGAAAAAGGTATCCTGGACACAGTTCTTGGTTCACCTTTACCGCGCGTTGCCATATACCAAAGCTGTTCTTCATCTTTAGTCTTGTTAGTTTTGGCTGCAAATTCAGCAAATTCATCCATCAACTGCACTAGACCACTCACAGGGTCAAAATACAGTCTCTTAAGTGGCGGAGCTTTCAGTATGAAATAACGTAGAACTTCGGGTGGCATAATCTTTGAGCCTTCCACTGCATCAAGACCCGTACCTTTACTGGCACTCATCTTTTTAGTGTCACCTACCATATTAATAAAGTCATAAGATACTGGATATGGTGGCTGTGAATCATAGACGTCACGAATAATCTGAACGCCTGTATCATATGAACCCCCTTTAGTCATATGATCTCTACCCGATGGCTCAACGGCCACTTTCTGTAGCCACCATCTTCCCGGCCAATCTAAACGCCAGTCAAGTTTAACAACGCCCCCATTATAGGAGACGGTTTGTTCTTTATTGTCAGCGTCTTTATAGGACAAGGTTTTATTAGTCTTGTCTAAGGAAACAAAGGCGCGTTTTTTTAGCCTGGGACCTTCCATGATCTGGATCGGTGACCAGTTTTCATCAAGACGACGGCCAGAAACCTTCTCTAGTGCCTTTTTTGCTTCCGGCACGTGCTCTAAGGCGCGTTCGATGGCTGGCACGTACCATCCTTCACGATATTTTTCATTTGCTCTAATGTATTCAACTTCTACTCCCAGAATTTTACAGGCACTAGTTAAACCCTCTAAAAAGAAGTCGGCCAGCGATTGCTTTGAACTATCCGGTGCCGGTATGTCAGATAGCGGATACCCTAAATAATTCTCATAATTTGCTGGCAAATTAATCGGTACTTTGCGAAAAGCATCTAAATCATCAACAAATTGAATATGGCGAGCCTGTCTGCCACGTCTTTTTAGTTCCAATAAGATGGCATCGCTTGTTAATAGTTCGCGTAAGTGCCCCAAGTGATAAGCTCCAGATGGCGAACTGCCTGACTCAATAAGTATTTCGCCCCCGGGATGGCGGACAATAAGTTCGTCGACAATTTCATTAAGCCACTGCATTATTAACAGCTTATCTAATTCCGTTTAAGATAACCAGAGTCTTAGGCTATATCAACAATCTTGTATAGTGCAGTCTCAGCAGGAGTCTTAATCTCTACTTTGTCACCCTCTGTTTTGCCAAGTAACGCCTGACCAATTGGCGATTCATCTGAAATTTTACCATTCATTGGGTCAGCTTCTACTGTACCTACGATCCGAAACTCTTTGGTCTTGCCATCATTCTTAAGCTTCACGAGTGACCCAAGCTGCACTTTGCTATCGCCTTTAGGCTTTTTAATTATCTCTAGGTTCTGAAGAATGTTTTCAATTTCGGCAATTCGACCCTCAACATGCTCCTGTTCCTGGCGCGCAGAGCTATATTCAGCATTTTCAGCCAGATCTCCGAATTCACGGGCAGTTTTTATACGTTCAGCAATCGGTCCACGCTGAGCGACTAATACACCTAACTCAGCCTTAAGCTCGTCAGCCCCCTCCTTGGTCAAATAAAACTGTTTTTTCATAACAGAATATACTCCTTATAAGACTGTCTCTGTTCCCTGTATATATACGATTATACCAAACTTGCCGTCTAGGCAACTAGAACACTTGAGATTTCGTCTTGACTTAGCAACCTGCTGTCATCTTTTTTACGATGTTTAAGCTCGTATTTGCCAGCTTTAACTGTTTTTTCGCTGATAACCAATCGATACGGAATTCCGAGTAGATCAGCGTCGGCGAACTTTTCACCGGGACGTGCATCACGGTCATCATATAGTACCGCAACTCCTGCCTTGGTCAAGTTCTCATATAACTCATCGGCTTTTGATATCACATTTGATATATTATCTAGCCTAGCTAAGTAAACCTTTGCGGGCGCAATATTATTTGGCCACACTAGGCCCTTATCGTCACTCATTAATTCCGCAATAGTACCCATAGCGCGACTAACTCCAATGCCATAACAACCCATTATAAGGTTAGTCTGTTTGCCATCTTTATCAGGCAGTTTGAGGCCAAAAGGCTCAGAAAATTTGGTGCCTAGGCTAAAGATATTGCCAACTTCGATTGCCTTTACTTCCTCTAGTTCTTGTTTTTTAAGCCCCAGATCAGCAATAACTTCATCCGTAAAAACTTCTTTATTAATAGCAATTTTTTTGTGACGATCCAGATAAATGGTATCCTCACCTGCCTCAGATAGAGTTTGAAATTCATGACTATATTTACTAAAGCTGCCCCCACTTGCTGAAGTTAAAAACGTCTGTTCACCAATGCCAAGTCGTTTGAATATTTCTCCGTAGGCATCCTGGACCTCTTTATAAAATGCTTCGTGCTGCTCTTTAGAAATTGCATACGAGTACATATCCTTCATAAGAAACTCTCTGCCGCGCATCAAACCGCTCTTGGACCTAAGTTCATTCCGGAATTTAGTCTGGATTTGATATGGCGCTATGGGTAAGTCTTTGTAAGAGGTTGCGAAATTTTTTACAAGTGGAGACAAATTTTCCTCGTGCGAAAAACCTAAACCCACCTCAGTCCCATTAACCAGTTTGGTCTTAAACCAATCATCCACAACCTTGTCATCCCAGCGTCCGGTAGCTATGTAACGTTCTTTAATCTGCAAGGCCGGCATAAGAATTTCCTGCCCACCTACTTGATTCATTTCTTCTCGGATAACGTTGGCGATGTTGTTAAGTACGGTCAATCCAAGGGGTAAGAAGCTGTACACACCAGCCATTTCTTTGTGGACATAGCCAGCACGGATGAGCAACTGCGCGTTTTTTGCTGACTCATCAGCCGGAGCATTTCGGACCGTTTTAGTGAATAATTTTGATAGTCTCATCTTAATTAGCCATTGTACCTTACACCCCCACTAAGGGAAAAGAGCAGCCCGAGAGAAATGTATTCCATTTCCCCGGCGCGATGAGAAAAACCGTAGGTTTGTCTTATTTACACCTTAAATATAAACAGAAACGTGAAGGCTAATCCGTTTTTAAGCATGTGAGTGAATATAGACGCCCATAGGCTATTCGTTTTCTCTCTTAAATAGACTAGTATCAACGATAAAGTAAATGTGTCGATAGCTGCTACCCAGAGTAGATCATGCCCACTGCCCGCTTGAAGATGCGCTGCTGCAAAAAGCACGCTAGTAATAATCGCAGCGGTAATCTTTTTGAGCTTAGACTTAAGTCCAGTATATAAAAAGCCGCGCATTAATATTTCTTCAGTAAAAGGCGGCAGTATCACTAAGCTAATGAAAACAAGTATTAACAGATTGCCGCTTATGGATGTGCTAAAACCTAGCTCTTGTTTTTGTTCAAGATTCAAACTAGGTACTAAACCATGAACAAGTCGAACAATTAATCTGTACGAGGCAAAGTAGACGCCAAAGCCGGCTAAGGCATAGGCAATGTCTAGTAGTCTCGGAGATCTAAGTGCTATATCTGATGGCTTAGCGTGCCGACGTTTTAAAAATATCCAAAGTAACCATAGCGTGATCGCTTCTACTATAACTATAAAGAAAAACTGTCCAAATACTGACTGCTCTAACCATTTAGTCGTTTGAGCGTAGTTCCAGTGTTTAAGCAATGGATAAAGCGATATGACAATCCCGGCAATGATTTGGGAAACAAAATATATTCCGACAGTTACAATTAATGCAGCAGCTGGACCCCATTTGTAGTCGTGTCCTTTCGCACCCTCTTCGAGATCACCCATATTTAATGTGGCCTGTGTATGTCAACAATGGTTATCAAAATAAAAAGTGCCATAATCAGCGCAAAGCTGGTACCGACTATTTTTTCCTCAAGATTCTTCGACAAAGGCTTGCCAGTAAGTTTGCGCGTAATAAGTAGTAAATAGAGTCGCCCCCCGTCTAGGGCTGGTATGGGCAATAGATTCATAATAGCTAGGGCCAAAGAGATTGTTGCAATTAGGAAAAGTAGGAGAGTTAGCCCTGTGTGGGCAATATCTTTCAATATGAAGTAAATTCCGACTGGTCCAACTACTTGCTCAGTAGCTTGTTGTTGGCCAGTTTGACGTTGTGTCTTATTATGAGTCGCAAGTCCAGCCAGCCATTGCCCAAAACCCTTAACTGCAGTCCACAGACCCTTAAATGTTAATCTCGTCATCTGTATTGTAAGTCCCGTAGCTACAACAGGAGCTGACCAAGTAGAGCGACGGATTTGAGCGCCGCTTTCGGCAGAATAGCTGCCGACACCCAGATATGGTGATTGATTATTAAGTTGGACTGATTTAGTAATAGGCGTGGCTTCTTCGCTATGTTTAAAGACAATGGTAACCATTTTGCCGACATTGGCTTTGGTCGTTGCCGATAGTTTCCCGGGTGAATCAATTGTTATGCCAGCCACCGCCAAGATCTGGTCATTGTTCGACAAGCCGATTTTTTGAGCCGGGCTATCATTTATAATCTGATCGACTTTAACAATCCCCTTATTTTGAACATCTTTAATAATTTTAGTATCACTTGCGACCGTAAACTGATCCTGGCCAACTGTGTCTTTGGTCAAAAGTTTGGGCATACCAAGCCATGCCACAATCGTGAATAGAACAAGCGCCACCAACAAATTCATAACGACTCCAGCTAGCATTATTTTGGTCTTGTTTTTTAGACTTGCAGCACCAAAGCTACCAGGTTGCTTATCGGCATCGTGCTCACCTTTGAGTCTTACAAATCCACCAAGCGGCAATAAATTTATAGTAAAATCGTACCCGTTCTTCATACGCTTTTTAAAGAGGCGCGGTGGAAAAAAGATGCCGAATTCCTCAACTTTTACCCCGTTACGACGAGCGGCTATAAAATGACCGAGTTCATGTACAACCACCAGACTTACGAACAAAACCAGCCCAAGAATCAGCAAGAATAGTGCCATTTACTCTCCAAACCTTCTTTTACGCCTTGTGTAATCAGCAATGGCTTCATCAAAATCGGTTGTTGAATATGCTGGCCACATTACAGGACTAAAATAAAGTTCTGCATACATTGCCCGCCACATCATAAAACCACTTAGTCGCTGTTCACCAGAGGTGCGGATTACTAAATCTAGGTCCGGCAGTTCAGGTTGGTAGAGTGAATTTGTCAATGACTCTTCTGTAACGTCCTGACCAGCCTCAACCAAATTATTAGCAGCATCTACTATTTCATCTCTGCCACCATAGTTAAAACAAAGAGCCAGAGTACCTTTAGAGTTATTTTTAGTGACTTCCTCTGTGCGCTTTATAACATCAAGCACCTTGGTTCTTAAGCCATCGCGTCTGCCTAAAATGACAACTCGAATTCCATCTTTATTGAATTCATCCAGATACTTCTCAAAAGCCTTTACGGCTAGATCCATGAGGTAACCTACCTCCTGCTCGGTACGTCGCCAGTTTTCAGTCGAAAAAATGTAAGCCGATATATGTTTTATGCCGCGCTGATAAGCATGTTTTGCTATCTCTTTTAGAACTTCGGCTCCGCGCCTATGGCCCTCAAGTGTTGGCAACCCTTCCTGCTTCGCCCAGCGGCGATTTCCGTCAAGAATAATACCTACGTGAGTGGGTAAAACAGCATCGTCAGACATGTAGAGATATTATAGCTTAAACAGTTAAGATTTCTTGTTCTTTAGCTTTAGCAGCTTCGTCAACTTCATTTTTAGCCTGAGACATAGCATCATCTATCTGTTTAGTGATCCTTTTTGCTTCGTCTTCACCAATATCTTTGTCTTTTTTGGCCTGCTCAATTTCTTTTAGAAATTCGTGACGAGCAGCTCGCATACTTACCATGCAGTCTTCTGCCTTTGTACTTACAACTTTTACGTATTCACGCCGTCGCTCTTCGGTCAATGGTGGTATCGGTACTCTCACCACCCGCCCATCGTCAGCAGGATTAAGCCCAAGAGATGCATTGTCTCTTATGGCAGTTGAGATAGCCTGTAGATTGCTAGGGTCAAATGGGGTAATTTGCAGTAACTGACCTTCAGGTGCTGTGATGCTGGCTACTTGAATTAGTGGCATGGGGGTTCCATAAGCTTCCACCATAACGCCGTCGAGCATACTGGGATGCGCCCGGCCAGTTCGGACTTTTTTCAGCTCATCCTGGAAATGACTCACCGCTTGCTGAAATTTAGTTTTTGCCTGTTCAACTAATTGCTGTGGACTCATAACACCCTCTTCTATTTGATTGTACTACTGAAGTTCACCAAGGACCATGCGACTGAAGCGTCGAACGACAATATTTTCACCAAGTTTGGCTATGTGTTCTTTGACATAATCTCCAACGGTCTGGTCAGGATTCTTAACAAATGGCTGGTCAAGTAAGCAGAGTTCGGCAAAATGTTTTTTGAGCATGCCGTCAACAATATTATCAATCATTTTCTCTGGCTTGCCTTCAGATTTTGCCTTGTCGGCAAATTCAGTTTTTTTAGCACTTCTTACTTCTTCAGGAATATCGTCAGAACCGACAAATTCAGGAGCGCTAGCTGCAATATGCATAGCAATATCTTTTATGAGATTAGTAAACAGCTCGTTTCTAGCCACAAAGTCAGTCTCGCAATTTATTTCTACAAGAACGCCAATTCGGCCGTCATGGTTATAAGTACCGATTACACCAGCTCTGGCTTCGCGCTCGCCACGCTTTTCAGCTTTCGTTAGACCTTTTTTTCGCATAGCGGTCAGTGCTTTATCAAAATCACCTTTTGACTCCACTAGTGCGGCTTTGGCGTCCGTAATACCTACGCCCGTTAGTTCGCGAAGTCGTTTGATTTCATCAGTTGATATTTCCGCCATTACTCTTTTGCCCCTTCTTTGGCTGCCTGCTTTTCACTCTTTTTAGTATGCTGAGTTTTGCCAGCTTCAACCGCGACTTTCATATAATCTGCAATTAATTTTATGGTTTTTATGGCATCATCATTGCTCGGCACGGGATAATCTACCAGACTTGGATCAGCGTTTGTATCAACCAATGCTACTATTGGCACACTGAGCTTACGTGCTTCTCGTATAGCGTTAATGTCATGAATTACATCGAATGCCACAAGTGCTCCAGGCTTGGCAGCCATATTTTTTATGCCTCCGTAGATGTGGTTCATCTCGTCGATTTCCTCCTGGTAGCGTTGGACCTCCAGCTTGCTGTATTTGCTGGCTAACTGACCGTTTTCCATTTTGGCTTCTAGGTCTTTTAAATATTTAACGCGCCCGCCGATGGTATCGCGATTAGTCAACATGCCACCCAGCCATCGTTCCACCACATAAGGTTGTCCGAGCGTTTCGGCTAGATCTTTTACTATATCGTGGGCCTGGCGCTTAGTGCCAACAAACAGGATTTGCTTGCCTTCTGATGCCGTTTTCTCGATGAAATCTAATGCGGTCTCCAGATGACTAACCGTTTGGGTCAAGTCGATTATGTGACTACCGCCACGTTTACTATGAATAAATGGCGCCATCTTGGGGTGCCAACGACTTGTTTTGTGCCCGAAATGTGCCCCGGCTTCTAATAACTTCTTGATGTCTACGTCTGGTGTAGCCATGAATAAATCCTTTCCCTTCGACAAGGCTTGCCTACATCAGCCCTACACGGCTCTGATGAGGAGGATTATCGCCTCGCCTGATTAATGAACAGTAAACAAATTCTAACAGAGAGGCCATAGAATTGCAAAATAGAAACTTACCAAGCATTGACCAGAGATCAACAGATGTGTATACTGCAGCAGTTATGAAAAAGGACTTACATCCCGACAACTATCGACCTGTAGTGTTTCAGGATCTTAATGACGGCACAACTTTTGTGACCCGTTCTACTGTTATAACTGAAGAAACAATCAAACTTGATGGCGTAGATTATCCACTCGTAAAGGTACATATTTCAAGCAGCTCACATCCCTTCTTTACCGGTCAAGAGAAACTTGTAGACATCGAGGGACGAGTTGATAAGTTCAAAGCCCGTCAGGAAGAAGCTAAAGCCCGCGCTGAAACTTTAAAAAAGGCTGCCAGCAAAAAAGATAAGCGTAAGATTGCCAAGACCGAAAAGTTAGAAAAGAAAATCAACGACGCTACTGAAAAGTAAGCAAAACTAGAAGCTAGATAGCTAACGGCCAAAAATTTTACTGTAAACTTATTCCTATGGATCATAAAGAAAAGGCCCTACGCGAGGAATATTCTGCATTGCAACAAAAACTGCAAGATCCTGAGATTTTTTCTTCGAAAGATTACCCAAAACTTGCTAAACGGCTCGCTCATCTTGAAGAAACGCTCGCGTTATTTGATCAACGTAGCCGTTTAAAAACTGCTTACCAAGAGGCCTCTGAACTGACCATGAGTGGTGACGAACTGGCAGAGCTGGCACAGCAAGAACTTGATGAAACAGATACTAAGTTGCAGACCATCGAAGATCATCTAAACGAACGACTGACGCCGCGTGACCCCAATGATGAGAAAGATGTTATTTTAGAAATTCGAGCTGCTGCGGGCGGTGATGAAGCCAGTCTTTTCGCCGGAGAACTTTATAGAATGTACGTTCGTTGGTGTGAAACTCACGAATACAAGACAGAGCTTATAAGTGAAAGCTCCTCCGAGGCCGGCGGTTTTAAAGAAATAATTTTTGCAGTGCACGGTATTGACGCTTATCGAAATCTAAAATTTGAAGCTGGGGTGCACCGGGTTCAACGTGTGCCTGTCACCGAAAGCCAGGGGCGCGTTCATACTTCTACAGTTACTGTGGCCGTAATGCCAGAAGCTGAGGAGACTGACATCGACATCAAGGATTCTGATTTACGCATAGACGTCTTTCGTTCTGGCGGACACGGTGGCCAATCCGTTAATACAACCGACTCGGCAGTGCGCATTACTCACTTGCCAACCGGGCTTGTTGTCGCCAACCAAGATGAAAAGTCGCAAATCAAAAATAAGGCTAAAGCGATGAGTGTGCTCAGGTCACGGCTGTTGCAAATGAAGATTGATGAAGACGTCAAACAACTTAGTGATGCACGTAAAAAATTGATTGGCACGGGCGACCGCTCAGAGAAGATACGTACTTATAACTTCCCTCAAGACCGCATTACTGACCACAGAATCGGATATAGTCGCAGTAATATCCCTGGAGCACTAAACGGCGAAATCGACGACCTAATTGAAAAGCTCCTCGCCTATGAGCGGCAAATAATGAATAATGAAAATTAAAGAATGGCTAAGCGAGAATACGAGAAAGCTTGAAGACGCTGGTATAGCCACCGCCCGGCTTGACTGTACTGTTTTATTAGAAGATCTCATCAGGAAAGACCGTAGTTGGCTATTGGCCCATCCAGAGTTTGAATTAAACAAAAAAGAAGTCGAGCAATTAGAAAGACAACTAAAACGACGGATGAGCCATGAACCTCTGGCTTATTTAAGAGGTAAATCTGAGTTCTATGGCCGCGAATTTATTATCAATAAACACGTGCTAGAGCCACGCCCAGAGTCCGAAACCGTGATTGACTTATTAAAATCGTTGAAAATAAAACAACCATTTAACCTTGTAGATGTCGGCGCGGGCTCAGGAGCTCTTGGCATCACAGCAAAACTCGAACTACCTAATATTACGGTGGAAATGCTTGAGCTTGATGATGAAGCAATTAAGATTTGTGAAAAAAATAAACAACACTTTAACGTAGATGTTTCAATAAAAAATTCGGATCTTCTGGGCAGCGCAACAAAACCTTACGACGTGATATTGGCTAACCTACCGTACGTGCCAGACAACTACCATGTAAATCAAGCTGCAGCCATGGAGCCTAGCATTGCCATTTTTGGCGGACCAGATGGGCTTGATCTTTACCGACGATTATTCGGTCAGATTGCAAAAAATTCAATGTTTCCAAGATACGTTTTAACTGAATCTTTACCATTTCAACAGGTTGAATTAGTCAAAATTGCTCAATTAACGGATTACGAATTGCTGAAAACTGACGATTTTATCCAAGTATTTATCCGCTAGGCGATGCTTCCAGCCTAGTTTTAATAGTCTGTTGTTTTCCGTCACGAACAATGGTCAATGTAACCTCGTCTCCGACGGAGTGTTTGTTGATCAGCGCAACCAGGCTATGGTTCTCATCAATGCTATCATTATCTATTTTAATTATTATGTCTTTGTCTTTTAGATTAGCTTTGGCTGCTGGGCTGCCGGCTATAATAGAGCTTTGCCCATTTGAGCTAGGTATAATATATGCGCCTCGTTTAACCGTTAAATTATTTTGATATGCCAAGTCATCAGTCAGATTTACATAATGGACGCCTAGGTATGGCCTCTCAAGCTTGCCCTTGGTTAAAACACTTTTGATTAATCCCTGTAGATCACCCACCGGAATGGCAAAGCCAATGTTTTGAGCCTGCCCGCCGGCAATGGCCGTATTAATGGCTATAACTTCGCTACTTATATTGACCAAGGGACCACCGGAATTTCCTTCATTGATGGCAGCGTCGGTCTGGAAAAGATCCTGAAGCGTCTCGCTGCTATTGCCCGTGGCATCACCAGCTTCTACACTTCGGCCATAACCAGAAATGATCCCGGCGGTCACAGTGTTTTGAAACTGGCCGAGCGCATTGCCAATAGCAATAACTTTATCCCCTACTTGCATTTTGCTTGAGTCTCCAATTTTGGCAGCTTTAAGTTTTTCACCCTTGGCGTCTTTGATTTTGAGGAACGCAACATCTAATGAGTCGCCATCAGCCGTCTTTCCGATAACGCTAACATTGTCGAGCTTAGTTCCATTGGATAAAGTCACGCTAACACTAGTCGTGCCAGCCGGGACAACGTGTCGATTAGTGATGATTACCCCGTCACTGCTAATAATTACCCCCGTGCCAGCACTTTGTTGCTGAGTCTGTCTCGGACCAAAAAAACCAAAGTTGGTTGTTGCCTGGCTGGTAACGTCGATAGAAACTACGCTCGGACTGACATCTTTGGCAATCTGGCTAATAAGCTGGCTCTCACCTGAAACTATCTGTTGGCTGGCGCTGTTAATGCCCTGCTGGGTCTGTTGTCTGCCCTCAGCTCCAAACCAACCGCCAACGAATCCTGCAGCACAGCTAACTAAAACAAAAAATACCAAGACCAATAGTGTAGTGCGCTTCGGCCCATTTGACAGCATTTTAGGTGTTGAAGCCTTATTAACCTCATTCATCTGTGCGTTCCCCTCCCACGTTATTGACTTTAGATTGTTCTATCACCCCAATTGGAAAATACCAATACCACAACCACAACGGCGACCATGATAAATATAAACTGCCGACGCATAAACAAACTAAGCCGGTCAGTTTGATCTAGATAATACAAAGTAGCTATACCGCACCCTATCACCGATAGAAGTAGGGTTGGTTGTGCAAGTGTTCCATAAAATAATAACCAATGCCCGAGGACCCAAGTCAAAGCAGCCGCAAAATAACCCCAGGTGTGGGCATAGAGTGGAGCATGTGGCTCATCAAAGCTCGTGAAGAAGTGCCTCGCAATCAGATAACATATTGCCCAAGCGGCAACTACCAGAACCAGGAGTGAAGCATCACCCCAATTAAGAAATAGCGCCGTAAGTGCACATAACTGAGCAACTGCAGCCTGAAGCGAGACATGCAATACGCTTGAGCCGGGCTTCAGTAACACTAACCATAGGCCGTAGGCTGTTGCCCAAAACAGTTGCCAGCCGGCACTTGGAGTATGAGCCATAAAAATAACCGCTGAGATCCCGACCATTATGTCGACCATGTTGGCCCTTATGTTTGCCGGCCAATACCTAGGGCGAACCGCAAACATCCGCCACTTGGATAGTATGATCAGAGCAGCAGCGAGCGGAACAAAGTGTATTCTTACTAAAATAAATATTAAGGCGGGCAGTAAGGCGTTTAGCGCCAAGTGGAAAAAATGAGAAAAGCCACTCTTAGGCTTCAAACTCACCATAATCTAAGCTTTTACCCAAGCTTCACACTTGGGTGCAAAATCTATTTTACTTTCGAGAATCGCAATGAGTCGTACAGTTAGTACGGTGAGTGAGAATCGCAGAAATAAAATAGATTTGGCGCCAAGAGATCGGTAAAGTTTTGGGCTTTGCCCAAAAGCGATCCGATCGGTGTGATGCTTGGGATTAGTTATCGAGACGACTAACTTCATTTTGCCCAAGTATTATAACAAAATCAGCATTCCCTGGAATGATCGACTTATCAGGCAGACTGGTTACGGCACTAACGCTAAAACGGTTTTCTAAGTAGTGTCTAGTGTACTTTTTGGCTCCATTTCGTAAATCGACGATCGTGGTTTGCCCATAACCCTTGGAGGGCGCATCGGCTATCTGGGTAATGTTGTACCCGTAGGATTTAAGATCATCGGCTGTCCTAGTGGCCAAGCCGGGGATCGTTGTACCATTAAGTACTTCTATGCTGGCATTTTCATTGGCCAGGAAACTATCTTTCAGGCGATTTCGCACGAAGTTCTGAATTTCCTTATAGTTGCCGAGTCCTGCTCGAGGTATAACTACCGATAGGCCGTTAACTGAAGATGTCATTACGTAGTTATTGGGTGGATCAGCTAGACCGATAGACACAACTTGGCTGTTATCGATTTGCTTACCTATGTCATACAGCCTTGATACCTCGTTTGTGGTCATATTAGCTTGAATGTGGTTACCGAAAGCATTGATAAGTTGATTAATCTTGGCTGGATTACCGTACGTGCCTGCGCTGAACACTTTACTCTTAAGCGCCACTAGAACTAATCGCTGTCTTTCAGACCGGTCAAAATCACCTCTAGCGCTGGTATACCGGGTACGTGCAAATGCCAGTGCCCTGAAACCATCAAAATGCTGCTGACCTGCCCCGACATTTAAGTAATAACTACCGTGGCCTTCGATATACATATGCTCACTAACCGCTAATTCCTTAGGAACATTGAGATCAATACCGCCGACCGTGTCTATTGCCTCTTTAAATCCGGTGAAGTCCACTAGTACATGATAATGAATTGGTATACCAATGGTGGATGTTACAGCGTCATCAACTGCGTTTAGGCCAGCGTCTTCAGCCTTCTGGGCTCTATCTTTATCCTTTGTGCTAGTTTTGGCTAGCGATTGATTTTTGGCATTAGCATATACCGCATTAATCTTCGTGTAGCTACCGTTAACCTTGATATAAAAGTCTCTTGGTATGCTCAGTAGTGCCGCTTGTTTTTGAATCGGATCAATGCTAGCAATTAAAATCGTGTCAGTTAGATCAGCCCCTTCATGTCCTGGACCACCTTTGCCCAGTAACATTATGTTAATACGGCCGTCACCCTCCCCGCGTAAGAGCGATGGATCAACGTTCTTTTGAAGTGCTGCCGCCCCGCCGCCACCTTTAAATATCTGCCGTGCCTTAAGTATGCCTTTACCGAACAGCGCTCCACCGAGCAACACTGAGATTATAATAAGTATACCGAAGGTTTTTAACGCGACTTTAGCCCATTTCTTGGTTTTTTTCTTCGGTACAGGAGGCAGATCGTCCATACTGAGCCTAATCTGCCCTTCTGGATTTCTGTAGGGCTTTCGGCCTCTTCGCTTGGCGTGCGTTGGTAGTTCATTTCTAGATACAGGATAGAACCCGTCAGTGTTTCTGAAATTACCAAGTGTTGTCCTAGTTTGGCTTTTAGCAGCAGGAGAATTTTTAGACGGAATAGGCCGACTGCGGCTTCTTATGAACCCGTCTATTGACCCTGAGTTACGACTGTTGTGTCTATTGTTACGAAAATCATCCATCTGCAAAATAAATACGTTTAATAATTATACTGGTTATGCACAAACTTAGTAAGCCTGGTTGTTGAAATTACTTGGTTAGTACTTTGCTGCAAAGTGGGGTATAGTTGAGATCTGTAATATGCAGCAATCTCCTACTATACCACAGCCACCTGCTTATGGTCCTGAAGAGCAGGAAAGTAGTGATTCGTGGAAAAACCGCTCTTGGCTTACAGCCGCCTCCACCATTGCCCTTCTAGTTGCCGCCCCTCTATTGGCATTAGCACTGACAGCATTCGTTTTTCAGTCTTACGAAGTCGAGGGTCCAAGTATGGAAAACACATTACAGAATCAAGATCGCTTGATAGTATTGAAGGTTCCTAGAACTGTAGCAAAAGTCACCAAACATGCTTATATTCCTAAGCGTGGGGATATTGTTATATTTGTTAAACACGGCCTGACTGAATTTGGAGAGGCTCAACCGGATAAGCAATTAATCAAAAGAGTTATTGGCTTACCTGGAGAACATGTGGTGGTGGCCGATGGTAAGATTACTGTTTATAACGAAGAGCATCCGGAAGGTTTTAATCCAGACACCAATGGTGGCTACGGTAATTTGCAGAGACTTACCCCTGGAAACGTGGATGTGGTCGTGCCTGAAGGGCAAATTTTCGTCTGTGGTGATAATAGAACTAATTCGCTCGACTCACGCATATTTGGCCCCATACCAGCTAAAGATCTGGTAGGAAAACTGGTTGTTCGTCTGTTGCCTGTTAATAAGACTGAAATTTTCTAGATCGTCCAATTATTAATTTTTAGATATCTTATTTAAGAGGTTTTCTAGATCTTTATCGTCTTTATAGTGAATTTCCAAACGCCCTCCTTTGGCCATACGGCGCAAAGTGACCTTTGTTCCCAGCTTTTTACCTAATACCCTTGTGGCTGGTGTTTCTGGCTCTAACTTGTGTTTCGAAACGCCTTTAGCGGTTTTAGTCTGCCTAGAGCTAACTACATATTGCTCTGCTTGACGCACTGACCACTGTTTTTTCAGGATCTGATCTAGTAAATCGCTTTGGCCGTCAGGCTGCTCTTTGAGAGCCAAGATAGCTCTGGCATGGCCTTCGCTAATCTTTCCGCTCTGCAAGGCTTCAAGAGCAGCTTCTGGTAATTGTAGAAGTCGGACAGTGTTATGTATCGTCGGAAGCGCCTTGCCAAGACGTTCGGCAATAGATTTGTAAGAGATATTAAACTGCTGGTGTAATCGTTCAATAGAAATGGCTTGTTCAAGCGGTGACAGATCAACTCGTTGTACATTTTCGATCAGAGCCACCTCTAAACGTTCTAATTCCTCTCGTTTTCGCACTATTGCGGGGATTTTATCGAGGCCTGCTATCTGGGCTGCACGCCAACGCCTTTCACCTGCCACCAGTTCGTATTTTCCGCCTTGAATAGGAGATACGATCAGCGGTTGCAGCACGCCATATCTTTTAATTGAAGTGGCTAGTTCTTCTATGGCGGTTTTATCAAAGCTTCGACGTGGCTGCTTGTTATTAGGCTTTACGTCGCCGAGAGGCAGCTTCTGTATCCGGTCTTCGCTATCAAGCAAGATGGTCTCGTCAAAATCGTTTGGAATCAGTGAGTCAAACCCTCTGCCCAGACCCCGTGATTTCTCAGCCATCAACTCGTTCTCCCTATTACCTCTTTGGCTAACTGTTTATAAGCTCTTGCTCCCTTGGACCATTTGTCGTGTTCGGCGATTGGTTTGCCGAAGCTGGGAGCTTCCGCTAGGCGCACGTTACGCGGAATAATAGTTTTAAATACCTTGTCTCCAAAATGCGCGCTAAGCTCATCATACACCTGTTCCGACAGGCTTGTACGACTGTCGTACATCGTAACTAAGACTCCGAGAATCTCAAGATCAGTATTCAACCCTTGGCGTACTCGCTGCACTACCTCAAGCAACTGGCTTAAGCCCTCTAGCGCATAGTACTCGGCTTGCACAGGGATTAAGACTAGACTGGCTGCCGCCAGGGCATTGATAGTCAAAAGGCCCAGGGCCGGAGGACAATCAATAAGTACAAAATCATAGTCAATGGCCTTTAGTGCACTTTTAAGCCTTGTTTCCCTGTCTTCTTTGTCGACAAGCTCTACCTCAGCTGCCACAAGACTGGCATTGGCTGGTAATATATACAGATTATTGATATCTGTTTCTTTCACGGCTTTATCAAGAGTAGTATGTCCAAATAACAATTCGTAGCTAGTCTGTTCCTGTGAACGTTTATCAACGCCCATGCCACTGGTAGCGTTACCTTGCGGATCAAAGTCTATGATTAGTACCTGTTTGCCGCTTTTCGCCAGATAAGCTGCCAGATTAATAGCTGTGGTCGTTTTACCTACCCCACCCTTTTGGTTCAATATTGCAATTATATTGGCCATGTTTATCTTTTCCCTTGTCCATAGCCTAGCATTGAATACTTGAACAGTAAACTAGGGACAGCATAGACTAACTAGTATTATCCTGCTAGTAATTTCAGGCTCCTAGATAACATTGTCTCTGGTTTCTTAGTCACGCCTCGATAATGCTCGTTTTTTATCGGCACAGATATTTTGCGACATAGCTAAAATGCTTAGTTCGGGGTTGCATCAAGGCTCTGTTGTGATCCACCGGTAAAGGTTTTACCCCCACGTAGGCGCCTTGCTGGAGCCGGATGATAAAACAGCTCGATATTTGTCATGGTTGATTGACTATCAGGAAAGGCCGATGCATCAGTATCGTCAATCGTGAAGAATAGCCAATTATATCGCATCTCCGGAACTGAGAATAGATCCAGTACCCCACTGGCAGGAAGAGTCGGAGTTGTAGCAGATCCAAACGCGTCTGTTGAATCAGGTGCTGATTTGTAGGTCAGTCTTAGCAGGCCATTACTATTTAATAAAGTTCCCTTCCAGTACCACTTAGTCGCGCTAGCGTCGCCTTCGGCATCAAACAATCTCGAATAGATTGCTGTTCTGGAGATAACCTCAAAGCGAGAGCTAGATCGTATTTCGCCCGTGAAATTATTGCAGTGTGGTATGGTACCGGTAAAGCCTGTGCACCCACACGTAGAGTAAAGAAAACCATTGTAATAGGCCATGCTGGCCCCTGCTTTTGCGTTGGCTAAAGAAAAGACGGTAGCCCAAGACCCTAAGGTGCCGTTAGAGTTGATCGGTACCGTTTGAACATCGCTATTGAGTGTGGTGCAGTTTTGACTGGCCGCAGTGCTACAACCAGCACTAAGGATGATAAAACCATTGGTTGCCACTGCATTATGAAGAAAGCGGCCCGTTGCGAAGTTGTTGGTGTAGGCCCAGGTTCCAACGGTGCCGTCGGAATTTAATGGTGCGAATTGCACATCGGCCAGAAATGTAGTGCACCACTTGTCAGCAGCACTGCAGCCGCCTAAAACGTAGATGTAGCCATTGTAGGCCAAACCTGCTAAACCGACTCTGCTGGTTGTAAACGAAGTAGTGGAGCTAAAGCTTCCCAAGGTACCATCAGAATTAATAGCGGCTTTTTGGACGTCACTTAAGAATTGACCGGAGGCACAATAGGTGCCATCGTTAGCCGTTCCACTGCACCCGCCAAAAACGTACATATAACCGTTATAGGCAGCAGAGGCATGTCCAAAGCGAGCGGTTGTAAAACTGGAAGTTGAGCTGAAGGTACCGATAGTACCATTGGAGTTAAAAGCGGCTTTTTGAACATCGCTACGGTAGCCATTACAGTGGGTACCATTCGAGGTTGTTGTGGTATCACAACCTCCAAGTATGTACAGATAGCCTTTGTAAGCCACAGCCGTATGGTCAAATCTGGCAGTTGAGAAGGTATTGCCAGCGCTGCCCCAACTACCTACATTGCCTAGATAGTCAATAGCCGCATATTGGACATCATTGTTCATGGTGGAACATGAAGCCCCTGATGATGTGCTGCTACAGCCACCAGTTACATAGAGATAGCCATTATAGGCAACTGAGGCATGGCCGGCACGGTTTGACAGGGTAGTTGTGCCATTAAACGACCCAATTTGACCCGTTCCGCCATTATTTATAAGGGCGTATTGGACACTACTCTGAAAGGTCGAGCAGCCGGCGCTGGTGTCGGCACTGCAGCCACCGATTGCGTACAGATATCCACCGACTGCCACCGAAAAAAGGCCGTAGCTAGCCGTGGTAAAACTGCTGGTTGTACTCCAGCTGCCAAGAGTGCCATCCGAATTTATTAACGCATACTGGACATCGTTTTGAAAAGTAGAACAGTTGCCACTAGTTGCCGCGCTACAGCCACCCAAAACATATAGGTAGCCCTTCTCGGCAACCGCAGATTGCCAATAACGGGCAGTGGTGAAGCTAGTCGTGCTACTCCATGTGCCAACGGTTCCACTAGAATCAATAAGAGCTTTTTGAACGTCGTTATTAAAGGTTGAGCAGCCGGCGCTGGTATCGGCGCTACAGCCTCCGATAACGTATAGATAGCCTCTAGCTACGACGCTCGAATGACCATAACGTGCGGTAGAAAAGGTATTTGTAGTGCTCCATGTACCGCCCAAGGTACCGTCAGAGTTAATGGTATTGTATTGAACGTCGTTATTAAAGGTTGAGCAATTGCCGCTGGTGCTGGCACTACAACCCCCAATAACATACATGAAACCGTTATAAACTAATGCAGTGTGGCCGTAACGGGCAGTCGTAAAAGCAGTAGTTGCGCTCCAGCTGCCTATCGTGCCGTCGGCGGCAATAGCAGCCTTCTGCACCCCGGCTTGAAAGGTTGAGCAACCGGCGCTGGTGTTAGCGCTACAACCGCCAATAACATACATGAAGCCATTGTAGGCCAAAGCAACGTGACCATAACGGGCGGTCGTGAAAGCGGTGATTCCGGAAGAGCTCCAAGTGCCTACTGTACCATCAGAGGCTATAGCAGCTTTTTGGCCGGCAGCGCTGAAGGTCGAGCAGTTGCCGCTGGTGCTAGCACTACAACCGCCGTAGACATAAAGGAAGCCGTTATATGCCACGCTAGCATGGCCATAGCGAGCCGTAGTGAAGGCGGTTGTTGACGTCCAGGCCTTAACCGTCCCGGCCGTATCGACCTTAGAGTATTGGACATCATTTTGAAAGGTACCGCAAGCACCAAGGCTACACCCGCCTAAAACGTACAGGTAGCCATTATAAAAAGCGCCAGACTGTGTATGCCTGCCAGTAGAAAAGCTAGTGGTAAAAGTCCAATCAACATTACCACCGACCGAACCGTCACTGTTTATGGGTGCGTATTGAACATCTGCAACCTTATTAGAGTTGCCACAGTTATTCGGACTTGAGGAAGTACAGCCTCCCGCTACATACATATAGCCATTTGAGACATAAGTTGTAAATCCCCAGCGACTGTTGTTAAGATTTTTTGTATCAGTCGTCCAGGCACTTAATGTGCCATCCGAGTTAGTAGATGCGTGCTGCACGTCACTTTCCACGTTACAACCACTACCACTACACCCTGCCAAAACATACAAGTGACCGTTATATGCCACACTACCATGGGCATATCTGCCTGTGGTAAAGCTTGTAGTAGCGCTCCAGCTGCCAACTGTACCGTCACCCTTTATTGCGGCATATTGTACGTCATTGAGACTACCGGCTGAGGTACAGTTGCCACCACTTACCGCGTTACAGCCACCTAAAATATACAGATAACCATTGTAGGCTACTGACGTGTGGCCGAACCGCGCAGTAGTAAAGGTTGAAGTGGTGTTCCATGTACCGACCGTACCGTTAGAATTGATCTTGGCATATTGTACGTCATTTTGTAATCCTGAGGAGGCGCAGGCGTTACCAGCACTACATCCACCTATTACATATAAATAACCATTGTAAACCACGCTGGTATGGAAGTAACGAGCTGTAGTAAAAGCTGTGGTACTACTAAAACTTCCGATCGAGCCATCGGAGTTTATGGCCGCATACTGCACATCGTTTTGGAAAGTGTTGCAGTTGCCGTCACTGCCGGCACTACAGCCACCAATGACGTATATGTAGCCGTTATAGGCAACTGTTGTGTGTGTGTGGCGGGCTGTAGTAAAGCTGTCACCGTCAGTTGTCCAGCTCCCCACCGTACCTCCAGTCACTGCACCCCTCTTTATCAAATTATTACTAGTGTCAAAGTCCGTTCCACTTTCATTATTACCAAGTGCCCAGCTTGCCGCACTATTCACCACAAAACTAGGGTCAATACTTAAGGGGTAGGTAGCTTTCTTTAGGCCTGTTGCCTTTACTGACAGAGTGTTTTTGTTTAGTTCAAATTTGGCTTTAGCCGTAGATTCTTTGCCACCTGCTTGTTTAATGATGGGAGCTGGGATTATGAAAGTTAAATGGGTTTTTTGGCCGTTTTGGCGAGCTGCTTCAACTTTTTGCTGATCTTTGTCTGAACCATAACTAATATTTCCGAATAGTGCTGGGTCAGCACTATAGATACCTACCGCTCCGCCTGGCAACATTCTAGCTTCTAGGCTATTGGGTAGATTCAGTAGATAGTTGAAAGTCTGAGTATCTTTGCTTGAAGATTTTAGGACTAGGTCTTCTTTAGGGCCAACGCCTGTCAGAGAATAGACCATTTGGCCGTTCGCATCTTTAAGAGGATAGACCAACCGCCCGTCTTTGAGCTTGCCATCCTCTGTCTTAAACTGAGGAACGAAAGACATATCAATTTTAGATTCAGCATCATGGATAGTAATGCCCTTTGATGGGTCAACGCTAAAATCAACTCCATATAGACCACTGCTACCGTCTTCCCCACCCAATCGTTGATGTGGACCAGATTGATCTGTTTGGTTTGCAGCGTCTTTATTGAATTGATAGATCTGTTTTGATGGATCATAGGTAATTTTGCTTGCTAGCTTAGAGTTAACGGAATCAAGTACTTTAACAGCAGGTTTTAGGTCATAGCGAGACTCTAACATGGCCATATCCAATATGGGAGACAATGCTATAGCTAACACTAATATAAATAGTGTCAAAGTGAATGAGCTGCTAAGTATACGATTTAGAATACGTCTCAAGCTAAGACGTTTGTGACGGCGAGAAGAGGTCTGAGTCAAGTGGATCGTACGTGCGTTAGGAAACTGTTCCATAGTTTAGTATGCCGCCGTATAGCTTAGATCAATTTTACCAATGCGGGTATTGCCAGCGTTTGGTGCTTGAACGTGGAATCTCATTATGAATGTGTTGTTGGCCGTCCAGGTACCACCGGTAATAACACAGCCCGTAGAGGCAGTCCAGGTACTCGCTGATCCTGGTGTCAGTGAGCAGGTGTTCCAGTTGGTAGCAGCTGTGCCGTTGGTGTCGGTGACCTTAGCGGTAGTGGTGCCGTTAGTGGTGTCACTTGTCCAAACATCAATGGTAAACGGATTAGTTCCACTCCAGGCACTAAAGTCGCTGGGAATTGGGATCTGCACCACAATATCGTAATCCTGGTTAGAACCCTGAGAAGTTGTCCAGTTGTAATAATGCTCGCCCTTGCTGCTGAAGGCGGCAGTATCAATGGCGCTGGTCATTGTACCGGTGTTATTAGCTCCATCAGCGTCAAGCACTGCTCCACCGTATTCAGCAGTCAGGATTATGTGTTTTGTCAGGCCTGAAGCACCACCACAACCGCCGAATGTCAAAGCACCAGGGGTACCAGAATTTTTTAGACAATCGTTCGCAGATCCGGCGCTAGTAGGCAATGTCAAAGTATAGTCCGACAAGTTAGCAACATTAAGGGTTAGGGTTCCGCTGGCTGTACCATCTTTTAGAAGTATAGCGCCAATATTTGAAGTAGAACCGAGTGTTAGCGCACTGGCGCCTGATAAGTTAGCAGCCAGACCAATTACGTTGCCTGAGCTATCTACTTGGAAGGCATCGCTAGTACCAACCGTGAACAGGGCTACTGGTGTAGCATCACCAATACCCACCCTATGGTTGGTTGAATCTACGGAGAATGTTGTTCCGTCTAGGCTTAGTCCGTTAACTCCGCCAGTTAAGGCAAAGTTGGTGTCGTTAGAGAATGTCCAGGTGCCGGCATTGGATGATGTCAGGTTGCCATTGGAAGCTACCTGGAATAAGTCTCCGCTTCCGACTGTCAATAGAGCAGCTGGGGTGGAGTCGCCTATGCCAACGTTGCCACTGTTGACGTTTAGATAGCTGTTGCCGTTGCCTGCTAATGAGCTATTTATAGTCGAGGTGTTATTGCCTTGAAGAATATCCAAAGAGACACGACCTGAAGTATTGGTGCTACGAAAGAGTCGGGCTGTAGCAGTGGCAGTAGACACATTGGTAAAGTCAAAGTCTAAGGTTGTGTTGGTGTCGGTACCAGCACCGCTGGTGCTTATTACTCCAGTGGCATTACCTTGAATGCGAATAGCCTGAGTACTGCCAGTTATATCGAGTTGTAGTTTTGCTGATGAGGGAGTAGCCGTACCTATCCCCACATTCCCACCAAAGTAGTTATAGTTGGCTGTTCCGGCTTGGTAAATGCCGTAAGCAGTGTTTGTCAAAGTGCCTGCTGCTGGAGTTTGATTCTCTATATACATGCCATAAATATTCGTGATCGTCGCACCAGCTGTACTAAATGGACGATTAACATAAACGCCCGATAACCTGGCAATGGTACCACTGCCGTTTAAGTCCCATTGGTTTATATTTATTCCATCCATGTTAGTTAGGGCGCCGGTGCCGCCACGCTGGGTGGTAATGGTTAATCCGTTAAGTTGCGGCAGCGAGCCGGTTCCGCTGTAATTGGCAACCAGTGACCCGGCGGCGACTGTACTACCGGCTGCCCAAGTGGCTGAATCGGTTGACTTGACAACGGCGGCACCGTATAAAGCAGCTGCTATATACTGGGAGCCGACTGTAGAGAAGGAATATGTGGTCTCAGCAGTAACACCATTGTAATAAGTGTTCGTAGATTTAGTTGTCAGGTCGGATTGAAATAGGAAGCTGGCATCGGCAGTAACACCCGTAGCGCTGGAATAGCTACCAAAGGTTGTGCTCTTAGCCTGCAGAGTGCTAACCGGGCTTGCTGTACCTATCCCCACATTGCCACTATTGTCTATGACAAATGGAGTAGAGTCAGTAAAGGTACCGTCATCGCCTACGAACAAAGCGTTGGCTGTTCCGGCTTGGGTGATTCTGAGCGTTTGGTCAGTAGCAGTATCAGCTAGAGTTATATCTATGTTTCTAGCGTCTGTGGTGGTGATGGTGTTACCGGCATTGTAGGCAGATTGGAGGGTGGCAGAAGAGGAGCCAGTGGCACAAGTAACTACATTGTTAGAGCCATCAACACATAGACCAGTTCCAGCGGCTGATGTTAGACCAGCTAGATTGAGGAAGCTATCACTGTCAGTAGTGACATTGATGTCTCCGGTGCCAGCGGGGGTAATTAAGATGTTGCCGCCGCTTCCTGCTTTGATGGTAACTGCTGAGGCACCAGTGCCGCCCTGAAGTGTGGTCGTGCTAGAACCAATCAGGCTTCCTACAGTAGTCGTCACGTTTGCAGAAGCATTAGTGTTGGCACCTACGTTGACGGATTGGGTATTAGCTAAGTTTGTGGCACCTACGTTGACCGTTGCTGAACTACTTGTTCCAAGCGAGATAGAACTGGTGCTTGGAGCCTGAATACTCACAGCCGTGTTTGTTCCCGAGGTTGACCCGCCGATGTTAATGTTGCCACCGGTGGCAGCGGTGGAATTAACGCCAATGTTGATAGTGTTGGCGACGTTATTACTACCGATACTTATCGTGCCGCTCGCGCCAGTGTTTACGGCTATTGCAGAGGCTCCGGTACCGCCCTGAATGGTAGTCGAACTAGTGCTTAACAGGTTGCCGATGGTGACCGTATCTGTTGAGCTAGCAGTAGCGTTGTTGCCAATGGCTATGGTTTGGGCTACAGCGCCTGTTGTGGTACCAATTTGAACTGTCCCCGCCAACCCAGAGTTGGCAATGTCGACATTTGCATTGGTAGTATCAACTTTGATCAAATTGTTCCCTGCAGCATTCTGAACAGCAAACGCAGTGGTGGTATTGCTTTGAGTAACAACTTGCAAGTTATAGGTAGGAGCAACTGTACCAATGCCAACTAGGCCAGCGCTCGTAACTTGCAAAGCTG